>NZ_RZSR01000069.1:0-11516 GCF_004023265.1 Mesorhizobium sp. M1A.F.Ca.IN.020.06.1.1 | reverse complement strand
GGACGGACACTGCTCGGCGTGCTCACGCTCGCCGGTCCGAACACGCGGGTCGACGCGGCCTTCCTCACCCGCATGAAGCGGCCGCTGCTCGAAGCTGCCGCCCGCGCCACCCGCGCTTTTGGCGAAGATGCATCCATGCTGGATGCGGCAAGCCTCGACACGCCGCCGGAGCCCACAACGGATCCGGGTTTTGGCGAGCATCAAATTCGAGTTTCCGGCACGCAGCAGGCCAATGTCGCCGAGCTTCGGGCAGGTGGACGCTCAAGCGACGGTTAGCTCTTGCCAATCGCGTCCCTTGGCACCAATCTCGGCTCGAAGGGCCGCTCATCGGGTGGATGGCGGCGCGATAGGTTTTGCCATGACCCGCGATCAGATGCTCGCCCATCTCCGATCCGCCGACGCCGCGGCGCGCGAGGCGGCGGCGCACGGTCATCATCCATTCGGTGCGGTGCTGGTCGGCCCCGACGACGCCATCCTCATGCGCCAAGGCAATATCGACACCGTCCATCACGCCGAAACCGAACTTGCGCGACGCGCGGCGACTGCCTATTCGCCGGAGTTTCTCTGGACCTGCACGCTCGTCTCAACCGGCGAGCCCTGCGCGATGTGCACCGGAACGCTCTACTGGGCCAATATCGGCCGGCTGGTTTACGGCTTCGAGGAGACCCAGCTTCTGGCGCTCACCGGCGATCACGCGGAGAATCCGACGATGAGCCTTTCTTCGCGCGCCGTGCTCGACTCCGGGCAGAAAAAGATCGAGGTGTTTGGCCCCTTCCCCGAAGTCGCGGACGAGCTGCTCGCACCACACCGCGAGTTCTGGAAGCGCTGACGCGGAAGCGGATGTTGGGGACGGGTCCGCAAGGATAGGGTGACCCAGTCCGCCCTAAGCTTCCGCCCTCTAGGCTCTGCTTGACTCACACATATCTCACTGGTTATACGTCAATCAATAGCCATTGAGTTATCAGTCCAGATGACGAACGCACACGATATGCTGTTCCGGACGCTTGCCGATCCGACAAGGCGCGCCATCTTCGAGCGTCTGTGCCGGCAAGGCGAGCAGACGGTCGGCGCGCTGACGGCTGAGGCCGGTGTCTCGCAGCCGGCGGTGTCGAAACATCTCGGCCTGCTCAAGCAAGCCGGACTGGTGCGCGACCGCCACGAGGGTCGCCAGACCCATTACAGCGCACAGCTTGGCGCGCTGGCGCCGCTAATGGATTGGACTCGCGATATGGCCGGGTTCTGGGAGAGCCGGTTCGACGATCTCGAGGATCTGCTGCAGAGGATGGATTAATGAACGATATGCCGGCCGGAACGCGCTCCGTTATCGTCGAGCGCGAGATTCCCTATCCGCCGGAAAAGATCTGGCGGGCACTGACCCAGCCGCATCTCATCGAGGAGTGGCTGATGAAGAACAACTTCAAGCCGGTCGTAGACCACCGTTTCGAACTGAGCGCGGACTGGGGCGGTGTCGAGTGCCAGGTCCAGACAGTCGAGCCAAACAAAACGCTTTCCTACACATGGGACACCAAGGATCTAGAGAGCGTCGTCACATGGACGCTCACCCCGACCAGCGCCGGCACTCGCCTGCGCATGGAGCAGACGGGCTTCCGGACTGACCAGGAGCCGTATTTCCGAGGTGCGACCGTTGGCTGGCCGAGGTTCTTTTCGGCCTTGGAGCAGGTGCTTTCGCGGATCGAGTGAGGGCGGCAATCTCATCCAGATGACGCAGCCTGGCGCGCTGGTAAGCCCAGCGTTCATTGGATCTTTCAGAGGAGGAAGCATTGGACTGGAGCAAGTGGATCAGGCAGTTGCATCGCTGGCTGTCGATCATCTTTACCGTGACCGTCATCGCCAACTTCATCGCCATGGCCTTGGGCGAGCCGCCCGCCTGGGTGGTCTATTCGCCGTTCCTGCCGCTTTTCCTGCTGTTGTTCAGCGGCCTCTACATGTTCGTGCTGCCCCATGCCGCAAGGTGGCGCGGTGAGCCGGCGCGCGAGCGCGCCGGACCGGCCTGATGGCAAAAGCGAAATCGGCAAAGGTTGCAGCCAGGCCGTCGGGGGAAAAACCCGTCCTGCTTTCGGGCGGCAACCCGCAGATCGCCAAGGGGTATGGTGACGCTCCCGTGCAGGCCTATATCGCGGCGATGCCGGGTTGGAAGAGCGAGCTAGGCCGCCGGCTCGACCAACTCATCATGCAGGCCGTCCCCAACGCGCAGAAGGCCGTCAAATGGAACTCGCCGTTTTACGGCATGGACGGCGAAGGCTGGTTTCTCGGCATTCATTGTTTCACCAGATACGTCAAAGTGGCCTTCTTTCGCGGCATGTCGCTGACGCCGGTGCCGCCCGGCGAATCCAAGAGCAAGGACACGCGCTATTTTCACATCCATGAGGACGACCAGCTCGACGAAGCGCAATTCGTCTCCTGGGTGAAACAGGCAAGTCAATTGCCTGGCGAACGAATGTAAGCGCATTATCGGTCACTCACGGTCCGCCCGACGAGGCATCATGGCGATCCGTCTAGCGGGTGTTGAAGGAGGACACATATGGAGAAAATCGGCGTGCAGGAAAGCAAGTCTCCTTCCGAGCTGATCGATGGCCGTATCGCGGAATTGGGCGATTGGCGGGGCGAGATGCTCGGCCGATTGCGCGCCCTGATTAAGGATGCCGATCCGGACGTCACCGAGGAATGGAAGTGGCGCGGCGTGCCGGTCTGGGAGGACGCCGGAATGATCTGCACCGGCGAGACCTACAAGGCCGTCGTCAAGCTGACCTTCGCCAAGGGCGCCGCGCTGCCGGACCCCTCACGCCTCTTCAACTCCAGCCTCGAAGGCAACACAAGGCGCGCCATCGATTTTCGCGAAGGCGAGGAGATCGACCAGGAAGCGTTCAAGGCTCTCGTGCGAGCAGCGGTGGCCCTGAACAGGTCCAAGGCCAAACGCTGATCCGAGAAGCGCGTCAGCACCGGAGGCGGACGAGCCCGGCATTGCCCTCTAGGCTGTTGCCCCTCCGGCCCACCGCTCCAGCAGGATCGTCGGCTTGTCGTGATAGGTGGTCCGCAGGATTTCGCGATAGCCGTTCTTATCTGCAACCTTGAGCGAGGCGCCATTTTCGGGATCGATGATGCAGACGGTTCTGGCTCGCCCGAACGCCTCGTCACCCCAGGCGACGATGCGCCCGACGACTTCGCTTGCAAGCCCCTGGCCATGCGCACCCGAAGCTAAAGCCCAGCCGGCTTCCGGCACGCCTTCGATCGAGGGCTCGATCTCGCGCTTCAGATCATGGAAGCCGGCCTCGCCGAGGAAGCGGCCAGTCGCCTTGTCCTCGATCGCCCAGAACCCATAGCCAAGCAGCGACCACAGCCCGGCATGGCGCAGGAAACGCATCCAGCTTTCCTCGCGGGTGCGCGGCTTGCCGCCGATGAAGCGGGTGACCCCCGGGTCCGCCCACATCGCGACATAGGTCTCGAAATCGTCGAGCCGGTGCGGCCGCAGGATGGTCCGCGCCGTCTCGAGGATCGGCACCCCGGCTTCCCTTGCAACGCTCATCGCAGTCCTCTCCTTTGAGCGGCAGCGCTTAGCAAACCTGCACGTTCGAACAAGGGCCAGGATCGCCCGGGGCATCCTCCAGCGACGCAAGTAGATGAGCGCGGTCATTGACCGGCTGACATTTCGGCGTGTGGGATTCTCGACAGGCGATGCTAGTCTTGGGACGAAGCTGATTCAGCGATATCGCGGCGCCGTCTGAAAACGAGGAAAGATAATGGACACCACCGACCTTCTGCTGGCGATCGCCCATCATCTTCTGGTGTTCTCGCTGGCCGGCATCATTGGCGCCGAGTTCGTGCTGGTGCGCGGCGGGTTGGGGCGACGACGCTCAAGCGCGTTGTCGGCATCGACCGCCACTACGGCATCATCGCCGCGCTGATCGTCATCATCGGCATCTGCCGGGTGTTCTTCGGCCTGAAAGGCTGGGAGTTCTACGTCTTCAACTGGGTGTTCTGGGCAAAGATGATGGCCTTCATCATCGTCGGCCTGCTGTCGATCATCCCGACCGTGCGCTTCATCTCCTGGAGCAGGCAGGCGAGCGGCAATCCATCCTTCTCGGTTCCGGCGGCGGAGCTCGCCTCGGTGAAGAACTATGTCCGCGCCGAGGGCTTCATCTTCCTGCTCATCCCGGTCTTTGCGGCGGCGATGGCGCGCGGCTACGGTTATTAGAATAGAACCGAGGAAGAGCAGGGATCGGGCAGCAACCGGCATCCGCCAACGTACCGTCGTCAGATGTCGACATCCCGCGATCCATCATCCGACCCAGATCTTTTCCATCCATCTTGCGGGTGATTTGTAGATAATCGCGGTTTGCCGTTTGAGTCCGATTGCAATCTGCTAGCCTGCACTAGTTGCTATTGCATCCACAGCCGTCGCCGAGAGGAATTTCGCGCGGTGGCTGGAGGTTCATACTCTGGGAGGAAGTCACAATGAGAAAATTTGTTGCCGCTCTGGCTGCCGCAGCGGCCGTCACGCTTTATCCGTTCGCCGCGGGCGCGCAGACCTATCCGGAACGCACCATCACCGTTGTGGTGCCGTTTGCGGCCGGCGGCCCGACCGACACGGTCACACGCCTCATCGCCGAAGCCATGTCGAAGGATCTCGGCCAGCAGGTCATCGTCGAAAATGTCGGCGGTGCCGGCGGCACACTGGGCGCGGGGCGCGTCGCGAAGGCTGACCCGGACGGTTATACGCTGCTCCTCCACCACATCGGCATGGCGACCAGCGCGACGCTGTACAGAAAGCTCGCATACGACACGCTCAGCGCCTTCGAATATGTCGGCCTCGTCACCGAGGTGCCAATGACCGTCGTCGGCCGCAAGGACCTTGAGCCGACCGATCTGAAGGGACTGGTCGAGTACGCCAAGGCCAACAAGGATACTGTCACCGTCGCCAATGCCGGGATCGGTGCGGCCTCGCATTTGTGCGGCATGCTGTTCATGAGCGCCATCGGTACGCCGCTGGTCACCGTGCCCTACAAGGGCACCGGCCCGGCCATGACCGATCTTCTTGGCGGCCAGGTCGACATGATGTGCGACCAGACGACCAACACCACCAAGCAGATCCAGGGCGGCACGATCAAGGCCTATGCCGTCACCTCGCCGGAACGCCTCGATGTGCTGCCGGACGTCCCGACGACGACGGAAGGCGGCCTTCCCGAGGTGCAGGTCAGCATCTGGCACGGCCTCTAC
This sequence comes from Mesorhizobium sp. M1A.F.Ca.IN.020.06.1.1, assembly GCF_004023265.1. Classification (NCBI taxonomy): domain Bacteria; kingdom Pseudomonadati; phylum Pseudomonadota; class Alphaproteobacteria; order Hyphomicrobiales; family Phyllobacteriaceae; genus Mesorhizobium; species Mesorhizobium sp. M1A.F.Ca.IN.020.06.1.1. Next base: position 6,281 of record NZ_RZSR01000069.1, on the reverse strand, counting down.
GCACCAAAGGGTACGCCGGCCGAGATCACCGGACGCCTGTCGAAATCGCTGCAGGTCGCGCTGAAGGATCAGAACGTCGCCGCCCGCTTCGCCGAACTCGGCACCAAGCCGTCGCCCGAAGCCGACGCGACACCGGTGGCGCTGAAGGCCAAGCTAGAAAGCGAGATCGGGCGCTGGAAGCCGATCATCGAAGCCGCCGGCCAGTACGCCGACTGAGGTTTTGGACGGGGCGCGATCGGCGCCCCGTTTTTGCTTCGGCCCCGTTTTGCGTTGCAACGGCGCGCCCGGGGTGCGCACCTGAGAGGAACGTGATGAAGCCCTTCGCAATCGACACGACCAACGGCATATGCGCCGCGCTGTTCATCGCCTTCGGCGCATTTTTCGCGCTGCAGTCGCTCGGCCTCGAAATCGGCAGCGCCTTCCGCATGGGACCGGGCTATTTCCCGCTGGTCCTGGCGATTGTGCTGCTTCTGCTCGGCGTTATCATCCTCGTCCAGGCAGTGCGCTTCGAGAGCGAGGCGATCGGCCACATTGCGTGGCGCGGCATGCTGCTCATCCTCCCCGCTCCGATCTTCTTCGGCCTGACGGTGCGCGGTCTCGGCTTCATCCCGTCGATCTTCCTGACGGCGCTGATCGCATCCTTTGCCAGCGCCCGCATGAAACCGCTGACCGCGCTCGTGTTGTCGGCCGGCCTGACGCTGTTTGCCTCACTCGTCTTCAGCTACGCACTCGGCCTGCCGTTTCGACGCTTTGGCCCGTGGCTGCCATTGTGAGGAGACGACCATGGAGCTCCTCGCCAACTTGGTGCTCGGCTTTTCGACGGCGACATCGCTGACAAATCTCGGTTTCTGTCTGATCGGCGTCCTTCTCGGCACGCTGATCGGCGTCCTGCCCGGCATCGGCGCCACCGCAACCATCGCCATGCTCTTGCCGATTACGTTCCAGATAGGCGACCCGGTTTCCTCTCTCATCATGCTCGCCGGCATCTATTACGGCGCGCAATATGGCGGCTCCACCACCGCCATTCTCATCAATATGCCCGGCGAATCCTCGTCAGCCGTCACCGCAATCGACGGCTACCAGATGGCAAAGAACGGCCGCGCCGGGGCGGCACTCGCGATCGCTGCGATAGGCTCGTTCTTTGCCGGCACGGTGTCGACCTTCCTGGTCGCCATCTTTGCTCCGCCGCTGACGGCGATGGCGCTGGAATTCGGCGCGGCCGAGTATTTTTCGCTGATGGTCGTCGGCCTCGTCTCGTCCGTCGCGCTCGCCCACGGCTCGATAGTCAAGGCGCTAGCCATGGTTGTGCTCGGCCTGCTGCTCGGCATTGTCGGAACCGACATCTATACCGGCACGCCGCGCTTCACGCTCGGCATCACGCAATATGCCGACGGGCTGAATTTCGTCGCGGTAGCGGTCGGCGTCTTCGGCGTTGCCGAGATCCTGCGCAACCTCGAGAACGAGCATGAGCGCTCCGTGCTGATCCGAAGAGTCTCCGGCCTCATGCCCACCAGCGAGGATTTTCGGCGCATGGCCGCGCCTATCATGCGCGGAACGATCATTGGTTCGGCGCTCGGCATCCTGCCGGGAGGCGGCGCGATCCTTGCAGCCTTTGCCTCCTACACGGTCGAAAAGCGCGTATCGAAAAACCCGGGGGAGTTCGGCAAGGGCGCCATCGAAGGGGTCGCCGGGCCGGAATCGGCCAACAATGCCGGCGCGCAGACCTCCTTCATCCCCATGCTGACGCTTGGCATTCCGGCCAATCCGGTAATGGCGCTGATGATCGGCGCGATGATCATCCAGGGCATCGTGCCCGGCCCCAATGTCGCGACCGAACAGCCGGAGCTGTTTTGGGGCATCATCGCCTCAATGTGGATCGGCAACCTGATGCTGATCATCCTCAACCTGCCGCTGATAGGGCTTTGGGTGAAGCTCCTTACGATCCCCTATTACGTGCTGTTTCCGATCATCATGGCGTTCTGCTCGATCGGCGTCTACAGCGTCAACACCAATGTTTACGACCTCTACGCCGTCGCCTTCTTTGGATTGCTCGGCTACCTCCTGACCAAGCTGCGCTGCGAACCCGCGCCACTGCTGCTCGGCTTCGTGCTCGGCCCGTTGCTTGAGGAAAACTTGCGTCGCGCCATGATTCTGTCGCGCGGCGACCCGAGCACCTTCGTGACGAGACCGATCAGCGCCAGCCTGCTCTTCATCGCGCTCGCCGTGCTCGTCATCGTCTTCCTGCCCGCGGTCAAGAAGAAGCGTGAAGAGGTGTTTGTGGAGGAAAATTAAGTCATTGAATTTGCGTTGCGATTTTTGAATTCGGCGTTTTGGCCGCAGGCGCCGTCGGCTGGCGCTATCCGCTACACTCTGCCTAGCTGACACCAATCGCTCGGTCCTCAGTTTCGTCGAGCGGCGCGAGCTCGATCAGCGGCGCCGGCAGGTCGGTGGTCTTTTCCTTGGACTTGCAGATATCGGCGATGACACAGACCGGGCAGTCGGGCTTGCGCGCCTTGCAGACATAGCGGCCATGCAGGATCAGCCAGTGATGGCCGTGCCGCATGTATTCGGCGGGGATGACTTTTAAGAGCCCCTGCTCAACCTGTTCGGGCGTTTTGCCGGGCGCCAATCCAATACGATTGCCGATGCGAAAGATATGCGTGTCCACCGCCATCGTGTGCTGGCCGAAGGCGACGTTGAGCACGACATTGGCGGTCTTGCGTCCCACGCCCGGAAGCTTGACCAGCTCGTCCCGATCTTCGGGCACGTTGCCGGCATAGTCGTCGATCAGTGCCTTCGAGAGCGCGACCACGTTCTTGGCCTTGTTGCGCCACAGGCCTATGGTGCGGATGTAGTCGCCGACCTTGGCCTCACCGAGCGCCAGCATCTTCTGCGGTGTATCGGCGACCGAAAACAGCGGCTTCGTTGCCTTGTTGACGCCGGCATCGGTCGCCTGCGCCGACAGCACCACCGCGATCAGCAGCGTGAAGGGATTGACATAGTCGAGCTCGCCCTTCGGCTCGGGCCGCTGCACGGAAAAACGCCGGAAGATCTCATGCACCTCGGCGGGCGTGTAGAGCGAGCGCAGCCCGCCCTTCCGGGACGGCGTCTTTGCTTTCGCACTGCCGCCTGAGGCGGAGGCTGACGGCTTTTTGACGAGGAAGGAGTTTTTGGACTTGGGCGGCGCCATTCCCTTCCTATAATATTTCCCTATGAGCGACACAAACGCCTCGTTCGAAGCCGACAAGCCATTCTTCCAGGCCCTGCTGACGCCGCATCGCTCCCTCGGTCGGACCGGCTTTCTGATATTGATGGGCGCGCTGATGTTCGGCTGGGCGATCACCGGCGCGATCTTCCTGGCACATGGCGCATGGCCGGTCTTCGGCTTCTTGGGGCTGGACGTGGTCGCCGTCTACATCGCCTTTCGCGTCAATTACCGGGCGGCCCGCGCCCGTGAGGAAATATCGGTCTCGCGCACCAGGCTTGACATCCGCAAAACGGCGCCGTCGGGCCGCTTCGAGGATCATCGCTTCAACCCGTTCTGGGCCCGCTTTTCGATCGCCCGCCATGCCGAGATCGGCATCACCAACATGGCCGTCGAGGCGCAAGGCGAAAGCGTTTCGATCGGGTCTTTCCTGGATCCCGGTTCCCGCGAAAGCTTTGCTGCTGCCTTTTCGCGCGCACTGGCGACCGCCAGGGCGCGTTGAACTGGCACGGCGCTCCGGCGCCTCGCCGTAGAGCGTCATCAGCAAGGTCTGCCTTACCCCGGTCAAATCTATCTTTTCGCCGGCCGTCATCGCCCTTCGGCTCGAAGCCTGCTCGATCTGGGTAGGGGCCGGAGGAAGGCAAGTTTCGGGTGGTGGCAATGCGCGGGAAGACCGATATTCGCGGCCGAGCAGATAGCCATGGGAGATATTGCCATGAACGCCCAGATGACCATGAATACCCGGATGGAACCGTCAGCGATCCTGCAGAACGACATCACGCCCGTGGGCAGCGACTACGAAATCGTGCGCCGCGCCATCGAGAAGATCAGCCTCGACTATCGCGACCAGCCCTCGCTGGAGGTTCTGGCCGAGGCGGTCGGCGAGACGCCGACGGGCCTGCAGAAACTGTTCACGCGCTGGGCCGGCCTGTCGCCCAAGGCCTTTCTGCAGGCGGTGACGCTCGACCATGCGCGCAGGCTGCTTGATTCCGGCATGCCGCTGCTCGAAACCTCGTTCGAGCTCGGCATGTCGGGCCCCGGCCGGCTGCACGACCTCTTCGTCACGCACGAAGCGATGTCACCCGGCGACTACAAGACCCGTGGCGCCGGCCTGACCATCCGCTACGGCTATCATATCTCGCCCTTCGGCATTGCGTTGATCATGGTCACCGATCGCGGGCTGGCCGGCCTGGCCTTCTGCGACGCCGGCGGCGAGCGGGCCGCCTTCGCCGATATGTCCGGCCGCTGGCCGAACGCAGCTTACGTCGAGGACATGTCGGCCACCCAGCCCTATGCCGCGCGCGTCTTCGATCCGACAAAATGGCGTGCGGACCAGCCGCTGCGCGTGGTGATGATCGGCACCGATTTCCAGCTGCGCGTCTGGGAGGCGCTGCTGCGAATTCCGATGGGCAGGGCCTGCACCTATTCCTCGATTGCGGCAAGCATCGGCGCGCCGAGCGCCAGCCGGGCCGTCGGTGCGGCGGTGGGCGCCAATCCGATGTCCTTCGTGGTTCCTTGCCATCGTGCGCTCGGCAAGTCCGGCGCCCTCACCGGCTACCACTGGGGACTGACGCGCAAGCGCGCCATCCTCGGCTGGGAGGCGGGACAAATGGCGTCCTGAAACTTCGTTTTTTCCGCGCGCCATTGCGAAAACCGTGGATCTGAATATAGGTAAGTATAATCGAAAACAATACATCCGAAATATCGGGAAATGCAACCGGAGACAACCTCAGGTTTCGCCGGTTGTATTTTGAATTGTTTGCAGTCGTTATCTTGTTTAACACTAAATTAACCACGATAAACGGATGATACCTCTGTATTGAGCCGCATTTGCTAAGGGCACAGATATGCGGAAAGTTCGTCGGGCATCGCAGGTTCTGACGCTTGCAGACGGGCTTCACCTTGCCCGGCGTCACCCTGCCCCAGGGCCGAGGACGAGGTTCAGCTTCCGACGGCACGACCTGCCGCTCGGCCGTTTCCGGCAGCGGCGCCTATCTGGACGTCGGCGTCATCCGCGTCAACAGCAACCACCAGTCGAACAGCAACCTCGCCACTTACGGCGGCGTAGTGGTCCCGATCGGGCGGACGCCGAAGCGCGTCGATTGCGGCCGCCTCTACGAACTCGAGGTCGAGCGCCTGCAGCTTGAATTGAAGCTGCTCAAGATGGGTCTCGGCGCCGACGGCCAGACGGGAAGCGTGGCTGTTCCCGATCCCGCGACCGCCTCCGCCGCCGCATCGACTGGATGGGCTAACGAAGGCTGGAGCATCAGAGGCACAAACCGGCAATGACAAGAAAAAGAAAAAGAAATAGCCACGCGCTGATCGCCGCGGTGGCTGCGCTTGCAAGCTTCTCGCTCCCGGCTTCGGCGGCTATCATCGGCACTTGCACCATCATGATCGGCGCCCGGGAACGATGAAATCGAACCCCGCCATCAATATCTTCGGCTCCAGGCAGGCGGGCGGGTCGAGCGCCGGCGCCACCATCACCGCGAATGCGACGCTATGCACGATCCTCAACCTGCTCGACTGCTATTCCGTCTCGGCACCGGCGCCGACTGCCTTCACGTCCGCGCCGAGCGGCGGCGACACCGACGTCACCTTCGCCACCGTCTTCCGCCTCGATGGCTCAGGCTCGGACATCCCGGGCAGTTCGCCGCAGCGGGTGACCAACGGCACTCACACCATCCAGGTCGATCTCACGGCCACGAAATCGCCGGGCATCTTCCCAGCCGGCAACTACCAGGGCACGGTGACGGTGCGCTGCGAATGATGCTGTGGGCCGGTGCGGCGCACAACCGGCTTGATCTGGCAATAGACGGTCTTTGCGGCTAGCCTCCCGCGCAAGCAACTGCGTAAATGCAAGGACTTGCGGCATCGGCCTTCGATCGAAGGCTCGCCCGCTCATGCAGGAGGCCTTTCTTGATCATCATCGTCGGCTCGATCAACCTCGACCTGATCGCCAATGTCGACCGTTTGCCTGAACCCGGCGAGACGGTCCGCGGCTCCGGCTTTGCCGCCGGGAGCGGTGGCAAAGGCGCCAACCAGGCGCTGGCCGCGGCCCGCGCAGGCGCTGAGG
>NZ_RZSR01000701.1:0-3237 GCF_004023265.1 Mesorhizobium sp. M1A.F.Ca.IN.020.06.1.1 | reverse complement strand
GTGCCCGAGCGCTTCCTGAAATCCTGAATCAGATCGGCATCGGAAGTAATTGACGGACCAGGCAAAACTTCTTCCTCGATGATCTCGGCCATCGCCGGCATCGAGGCGATCTTGCGCACGAACTTCACCGCCGCCAGCATCTCGTCGACATCGGCGTTGGTCGAATAGGCGTTCGCCGTGATCTTCGGATAGTCGCGCGGATCCTTCGAGCGGATCATGATCTCGCCGCGACTCGACGGCCGGCAATTGGAAAGGCCGATGGAGAAGCCCGGCCACGGATCGGGCGTCAGGATCGGGCGCTCGCCGCTCTTGGGGATGACGGTCGAGAAGGCCTGGAAATAGAGCTGCATGTTCGGCCGCGCCATCGACGGGTCGGTGCGGAAGAAGCCGCCGGCATTGTTCATCGACAACGACAGCGGACCGGAACGCAGCAGGATGTACTGCATGCCCACCAGCAGCTTGCCCCACCATGGCCGCAGGATCTGGTTCAGCGTCGGCAGCTTGCCCTTGAAGGTGTAGTTGATGCCGACATGGTCTTGCAGGTTGGCCCCGACATTGTCGTTGGCGTGGACGACTGGGATGCCGAGATCGCCGAGCAGCGCCGACGGGCCCACACCGGAGAGCTGCAGCAGTTGCGGCGAGTTGATCGAGCCGCCGGAGAGGATCACCTCGCGGCCCGCGCGGACCCTCTTGGTTTCGCCGTTTTGCTGGTACTCGACGCCGACGGCGCGCTTGCCCTCGAACAGGATTTTCGTCGCCAGCGCGTTGGTCTCGACGCGCACATTGTTGCGCTTCATCGCCGGGCGCAGGAACGCGCGGGCGGCGGACATGCGGCGGCCGTTCCTGGTGGTGATCTGGTAGACGCCGACGCCCTCCTGGGAGGCGCCGTTAAAATCCGGATTTAACGGCAGTCCGGCCTGCTGGGCGGCCGCCAGATAGCGCTTGGTCAGCGGATGCACCGCATTCGAGCAATCGGTGATGTGCAAGGGGCCGCCGACCCCGCGCCATTGGTCGGCGCCGGCCTCGTTGTCCTCCAACGCTTTGAAAGCGGGGAGCAGGTCGTCATAGCTCCAGCCCGCATTGCCGGCGGCGGCCCAGGCATCGAAGTCCTCGCGCGCGCCGCGAATGAAGACCATGGCGTTGATCGAGCTCGAGCCGCCGAGCAGCTTGCCGCGCGGCCAGTGGTCGGCATTGTTGCCGAGGCCGGGATCGGGATCGGCCTTGTAGTTCCAGTTGACGGCCGGATCGAAGAAGGTCTTCCCGTAGCCGAGCGGCATCTGGACATAGAAACGGCGGTCGGTTCCGCCTGCCTCCAGCACCAGTACCGAAAAGCGGCCGGAAGCCGAGAGCCTTTCCGCGACCACCGAACCGGCCGAGCCGGAGCCGACGATAATGAAATGATAAGTCTGCATGATGCGCGGGCGGGCTCCGAGATCCGGGCTTAGCCTAGACATTGCCGGCTCACGTCGTCGCCGGGGCTTCCGGCATGGCTTGTGAAAAAAGCGACCGAGCCGCGACGCGTCCTTCGCCTTCAGCAAAGCTTGCGACATCGCGATGGCATTGGTACGGCTTCAGGAAGCAGCGGCTGGAGGACCCCTGATGGTGCACTACGCGGACGGCAAGCCGCTCGGCGACCTGACATTGAGGACGCTCGCCATGCCGTCGGATGCCAATGCCGCCGGCGACATATTTGGCGGCTGGGTGATGGCGCAGATGGACCTGGCCTGCGGCATCCGCGCGGCCGAACGGGCCAAGGGCCGTGTGGTGACGGCGGCGGTCAAGGAGATGTCCTTCGCCAAGCCGATGAAGATCGGCGACACGCTCTGCATCTACACCCATGTCGAGCGCGTCGGCCGCACCTCGATGACGCTCAAGGTTGAGGCCTGGGCGCAGCGTTATCTCGCCGACCTGATGGAGAAGGTCACCCATGCCGATTTCGTCATGGTGGCGCTCGACGGCGACGGCAAGCCGAAGCCGGTCCCAGCCGAAAGCTGACGGCGAACGATTCCCCGGACAGGCAAATTTGTAACAACTCTTGAGCGGGACGTGCGTCCGACGACAACCGATGGTTGCTTACGCACCCGACGGTGCGTGCCGCTGGAGGAAAGACAATGCGTCAACACATGCTGAACGGCTGGCTCGTGGCAGCCCTTCTCGCACTCACCTGCCTGCTCGGCATAACTGCCTATGTAGAAGTGAAAAAAGAGCTCCTGCGCACAGTGTGGATGCATGGCCTCGGGGCGGAGCAGAGTCAGGAAGCGATGTGCGCAGTCTGCTCCTTGGCGCCCCGTGGCAGTACCACTTCAAAAGCCTGAGTGCTCCTCTCAGGCGCGACCAAAGCCGTCAGGGTCGGGCGGGCATCAAGGTTGATGTGCCCTCGAATACGACAAGTCAAAAAGACACAACTGCAGACTCCTTGCGCAGTCAGCAACGCTGCGGAGCGATGCTCGCAACACGTTGCGCTTCAAGGCCTTCAGGGATGCTCGCCATCGAATTTCGCGCGCGCCGCGCGTACTCGATTGGTATTCTTTCGTGCCCATTCGCCGAGCGCGCCAACCGGCACCAGCAACTCGTGGCCGAGCTCGGTCAGCTCGTAATCGACGCGCGGCGGAATGGTCGGAAAAACCTTGCGCGTGACAAAGCCGTCCCGCTCCAGGCCGCGCAAGGTGATGGTCAGCATTTTCTGTGAGATGCCGCCGACGGCCGTGCGCAATTCATTGAAGCGCATCGGTCCGCCGCCCAGCTTGCCGACCACCAAAACGGTCCATTTGTCGCCGACCCGTTGCAGGATTTCCGATACGGCCCGGCAGTCCTCAGTGTTGTACGGGTGCCTCGGTAACAAAAATGTGCCTCCTTGTGCGCCACTTTGTCAGTATCACATATAGCGCCGGTATCCAAACGATACCGAAATTCCCCCGCAAGGAGAGCCCGCTTATGTCCAAACCCAAAATCGCCATTGTCGTCGGTTCGACGCGCGCCGCCCGCTTCGCCGACGTCCCGACGCAGTGGATCGCCAAGATTACCAAGACGCATGCCGATATCGACGTCGAAGTCGTTGATTTGCGCGACTGGCCGCTGCCGTTCTTCGATGAGGTCGCATCCTCCGCCTGGGCGCCGTCGCAGAACGAGGTGGCGCAGCGCTGGCAGAAGAAGGTCGCCGAGTTCGACGGCTTCATCTTCACCGCGGCTGAATACAATCACGCGCCGACCGCCGTCTTGAAGAACGCCATCGATTAC
>NZ_RZSR01000700.1:0-3241 GCF_004023265.1 Mesorhizobium sp. M1A.F.Ca.IN.020.06.1.1 | reverse complement strand
CGGCTGAGCGCGTCGAGAAGCGTGTTCAAAAACCGCACGACGGCGGTGGGCGGCAGTCTTTCGCTGATCTCCGTGAAGTTTCGCACATCGACAAACATCACGGTCAGTTCTCGGTCGTCGCCGCCAAGACGAAGCGCGTCGCGCGTGTGCTCGATCCGGTAGAGAAGCGATGGCGACAAATACTGACCGAAGGCCCGCCGGATCGCGCGCCGCTCTCGATCAGTCACCAGGAAGCGGAAAGAGGTTGTCGCGAAATGCGTGATCGTGCCCATGAGGATCGGCGAAAACGGGTCGAACAGCAGTCCCGCAAGCGAAAAGGCAAACCATGATGCGACGAGCGCCAGTCCCGTGATCGCAAGGCCGCAGGCGAGCGCAATCGCGGGGCTTACGAAAATCGTCAGAATCACCAGGAGGCTGCCGAGCATCGCGATCGACGCGATTTCCAGCCCGTTTGCCCAATCAGGCCGAGACAGATAGTGGCCGGACAGCACCTGTTCAACGATCTGCGCGTGGATCGAGACGCCCGGCACGTTCTCACCGAGCGCGGTGACACGAATGTCCTGCAGCCCGGCGGCCGAAGTGCCGACAAACACGATGCTGCCTTCGATCGCGGCCCTCGTTTCGGACGAGACGCCGCCGGGTGCAAGCACGTCCTTCGCCGAAACATAACGCTCGGCCCTGTCGGGACTGACATAGAGCCAGAGTTCGCCGGCCGAGGTCACCGGGATAACGAAGTCGCCGATCTTGACGGAGGTCATTATGCCCTGCCGATCCGGCGCGCCGGCAATGAGGTAGGTGGAGGCCCCCTGCGCTACTCTTATGGCTTCGAGGGCAAGATCCGGATAAAGCTGCTCGCCATCAGTCAGAAAGAGTGGGGCTGTCCTCACCACAGCGGTCGATCTGCCGGGATTGAGGCTGATGTGTCCGATGCCGGCTGAATTGGCCTCAAGCTGCGGCCGCAGCGGCGTGGCTGCCTTGATAGGCGGAGGAGCAGCGACCGGGCTCTCGCCCATAAAGGCAATGCCAGCCTTGATTTGCGGCCGATAGTTCCCTTCGTTGGAGATGCCGTAGCCCAGGATAACTGGCTTGCCGGCGATCGACCCGGCGAAGATCTCGTCATTGTCGGGCAGGCGGTCGAGCAGGGCCGGATCGATGCCCGGCACGTCGCGGAGGACAGTGCGAGGCGACAGACGGTCGGGCTCGGCGAAAAGAATGTCGAATGCGATGGCCGCCGCACCAAGCTCCGTCAGCTTTTCGACCAGGGCCGCCATGCGATCCCTGGGCCACGGCCACTGCCCGAACTGCTGCAATGAGGCCTCGTCGATGTCCACCACGCGGACGGGCATCGACTCGAAGCGGCGAGGTGCCAGCCTCTGATACTGGTCGAACGTCGCTTCGCGGGCGAGTCTCAACGGCTGCGGGTCGCTCGCCCGGACAATGGTAAGCGCTGCGACCAGCGACAGACCCAGGATGACGCCGGCCAACTGGGCGCGTGTCATGACATCTGCACCAGTAACTGTGCCGCGTATCCTGCCTGCATGGCCCCGCTCCGGGAGGCAGCTTTCGAGCCTCGAAGCTAGGCTGCATTGTTCCCGGCAAATGTGCAATCGCCAACCTTACGCCCAACGGAGCAGCGCGGGCCGTGCGCTGGCGATTTGCGTAGCGACGAAGTTCTCAATCGGCTCCAGCGCTAGACAGTCGAGGAGCAAGAGCGCTAGCGGAGGCCGCCGGCCATTTTCTCGCTCTCCGGCAAGTTTCGCAACCACAGCATAGCGGCCGCCCCAAGAAGCGGACCCGGCACCAGCAGCAGGAAGGCCCAGCGCCAGCCACCGATGAAGTCGGCGAAGCGCGGCGTCAGCCAGATGGCGAGCACCGTCAGCGCAAAGCCGGCGCCAAGCTGCACCGACAGCGCCGTGCCGACGAAGCGGCGATCGCCGAGCTCGGTCACTGCGGCTGAGAATTGCGCCGAATCGCCGATCACCGAAATACCCCAGACGACGGCGACCAGCATGAACAGCCAAAGCGGCCCGGCAAACAGGAAGCCCATCAGCAGCGCACAGCTTCCCGAGACGATCATCATGCCGGCGGTGGTCGCGGTTCTGCCGATGCGGTCCGACAGATAGCCGCCCAACAGGCAGCCAATGATGCCGGAGGCGACGACGAAGAAGGTCGAAAGCGAGGCGGCAGCGGCCGATCCGATCGCGTGCGCCTCGAATGCCGAGCGCGTATAGGCAAGCAGCCACGCCCACATGGCGTAGAGTTCCCACATATGGCCGAGATAGCCGAGATTGGCCAGGAGCAGCGGCCGCTCGCGAAACACCTGCCCGATGCGCGATGGCTCGAACACCGCCTTGCCGAAAGGATAGGGCCCCTCCCTTGCGAACAAGAGAAACAGGAGCGCGCCGACCGTCGTTGCTAGACTGGCGGCCGCGACCACCGGCCGCCAGTCGAGCGCGGTCAGGACAGCGCGAAAAAGATGCGGCAGCGCCGAGCCGATGGTGAGCGCGCCTATGACTGCGCCGAGCGCCAGCCCCCGGTCGCGCGTGAACCAGGTGGCGACGAGCTTCAGCGCCGGCGGATAGACGCCGGCAAGTGCTGCGCCGGTGACAATACGCGCGGCGATCACGCCGCCCGGCCCGAGATGAAACAGCAGGCTCGCATTGGCGAGCGCGGCGACAAAAGCGGCGGCCGCCATCAGCCGGCTGAGCCGCACCAAATCGGGAAGGTTGACCAGGCTCGCCCCCAGCGCACCGATCACGAAGCCGACCTGAACGCCGTTGGTCAGCCAGGCCTCCCCGCCGGCGCCGAGCGCAAGCTCCTGCCTCAGTTCGGGCAGGATGGCGGTCGCCGAAAACCAGGTGGTCAGCGACAGAACGACCGCCAGGCAAAGCAGCGACAGCACGCGCCAGCGGCCGCTGTCGGCGGCCATGCCAAGCGGGCTGCCGCTCACCGCGCTCATGCGCCTTGCAGCGGGACGGTCAACACGGTCGCCGCGCCGGTGGGACAAAGCTCCCCTGGCCGTTGCGTAGGCTGGTCTCGATCTTGCAGATCGGCTTGTCGGGGCGCAACTTCTTGACCTCCACGCGTCCGATGATCGCCTACTCAACGCCGACCGCCTTGACGAACTTCCATGCGATTTCGAGAAAGACGGTCCCGGGCCCGGGCAAATCCTCCGCGACCAGGGCATTGAGAATACCAGAACTGACGCCGCCGTGGAGGATCGGCTTGCCGAACACCGATT
>NZ_RZSR01000699.1:0-3257 GCF_004023265.1 Mesorhizobium sp. M1A.F.Ca.IN.020.06.1.1 | reverse complement strand
GGACGAACGGCAGGCGGCGGAAAAGGCCTACGGCGATATCGGCGTCGAGAAGATTTCCGGCGACAAGGCGGCGCTGCTGAAGGATCTCGAGCTGGCGCTGTTTGCCGGCAAGATCGCGGCTTACGCGCAAGGTTTTGCTGTGATGAGCGGCGCTTCAAAGGAATTCAACTGGAACCTGCCGATGCCGACCATTGCCAAGATATGGCGTGCCGGCTGCATCATCCGCTCGCAGATGCTGGACACGATGGCGGAGGCCTTCGGCTCAGGCGGCGCCTCGACCAATCTCCTGATGGCGCCGGCCTTCATCGCCATGATGAAGGAGGCGCATCCGTCGCTCAGGCGCATCGTGGCGCGAGCCTCCGAGGCCGGCTCACCGGTGCCGGCGCTGTCCTCGGCGCTCGCCTATTTCGACAGCTATCGCCAGGGCCGCGGCACGTCGAACCTGATCCAGGCGCAGCGCGATTTCTTCGGCGCGCACGGTTTCGAGCGCATCGGCGAGCAGGGGGCGTTCCATGGGCCGTGGGGAAGCGGCGCCGCCTAGAGTCAGGTTATGCCAGGGTGCAAAGGCGGCTTCCTGCGCTCCCGGTGCTACTCAAGCGCGCTTCCGGTTCTCGGAAGCCGCCGACTCGGCCTGACCTGACTCTCAAGTCGCGCCAGTCAACCCCGATAGGGCAGGACCTCGCTCGGTTTGCTCAGCGATTGCAGTGAGCCAGGTTCCTTGCCGCCGATCCAGCCGAGCACAGCGCGGGCAAGCTCGGAGCCGGCGAGCCGGAAATTCTCGTTCACGACCAGCAGTTCGCGCCGGAACAAATGCAGCAGTTCCGAGGACTGTTTCGACACCACGTCGACATCGCGGCCGAGTTTCAGGCCGGCGTCCTCGATGCCTGCAACAACGGCGAGCGTGGCGGCGGCGGCGCTGCTGACGATGCCGTCCGGACGGCTCTCGCGGCGCATGAGCTGCGCAGTTCGCATCCTGATCTGCTCGATCGTGTGGTCGATGGAGACGGTGTTGAACGGCACCTCGCTGGCGCCGACTTCGCTCAGCGCATCGGCAAAACCGTTCACCGTGTGGTCGTAATAGGTGAGGCCGACCGGCGGCGTCACCAGAGCCAGCCGGCGCCGGCCCATGCCGGCGAGATGGCGCACCGCCTCGCCGGCGAAAGCATAGTTGTCGAAGTCGTGATAGGGATGCACCAGCCCCATGTCGGTGCGGCCATGCGTGGCAAATGGGATGCCGCGTTCCAGCATATAGCGGGCGCGCGGGTCGTTGGGCTGCGTGCGTGAAATGATGACGCCGTCGGCGGAGCCCGTCTCCACCAGATAGCGCACCGGATCCAGCGGGTCCTGCGAGCGCGAATAGGGCGTGACGATCAGGTGATAGGGCGTGTCGGCGATCACCTCGGTGACGCCGTAGATGATGTCCGAGACGAAGCTCATCAGCTCGTGCTCGGTGTTGAGCACCAGGCTGATGACGTTGGTCTTGCCCGTCCTCAGCCTCACGCCGGCGCGGTTCGGGCGATAGCCAATCTGCTTGGCGACGAGCTGCACGCGCCGCCTGGTCTCGGCGCCGATCTCCGGCGCGTCCTTCAGCGCGCGCGAGACGGTGGTGACGCCGAGCCCGGTCATGAAGGCAAGCGTCTTCAGCGTCGGCCGTCCCTTAGCCGACGTGTCGTCGTCCTTCTCGGTTGCTCGTCTGTCCATTCGTCCCGCCCATCAGGCGCATAGCAGCCGCGAAGCCGGCCGGCAATCGCGCCCATCCATTTGCGCGGCTTTCAGTCCATGACACGGTGCAATATACTGAAACGTTACAGATTGCCAACGCCGGTGATCATCGGGCAGGTCGCACTCGTTGTGGTCAGCGCCACAGGGGTGGGCTGAAAGCTGCTGGAATCATAAGGAAATCTCGATTTACCTCTGCTTTTTGCATCAATTGGCCGCACCAGCGACTCTCCGACAGGCCCTTTGGAGAGGATTTTGTTCGTGCCCCGAAGAAATCTCATGCCGTTTCCATTCGAGGGGTTGCCTATAAGGGCCATTTGCCGTATCGAAAATCTGTAACGTTTCAGATTCTGGGAGGAACCGAAATGCGATACAAATTCCTGACCGCCGCGTTCGCCGCGACGGCCGCGCTGAACTTCGCCGGACCGGCGGCCGCGGCCGATCTCGAAGTCACGCATTGGTGGACTTCGGGCGGCGAGGCGGCGGCAGTGGCCGAACTTGCCAAGGCGTTCGACGCGACCGGCAATCACTGGGTCGACGGCGCCATCGCCGGTTCCGGCGGCACAGCGCGGCCGATCATGATCAGCCGCATCACCGGCGGCGATCCGATGGGCGCCACCCAGTTCAACCACGGCCGGCAGGCGGAGGAGCTCGTCCAGGCCGGGCTGATGCGCGACCTCACCGATCTCGCAACCAAGGAAAAGTGGACGGAAATCGTGCGGCCGAAGAGCCTGCTCGACTCGTGCACCATCGGCGGCAAGATCTATTGCGTGCCGGTCAACATCCATTCCTGGCAGTGGCTATGGCTGTCGAACGAAGCCTTCCAGAAGGCCGGCGTGCCGATGCCGAAGGACTGGAATGAATTCGTGGCGGCTGCGCCGGCGCTGGAAAAAGCCGGCATCATCCCGCTCGCCGTCGGCGGGCAGCCCTGGCAGGCGTCCGGCGCCTTCGACGTGCTGCTTGCCGCCGTCGGCGGCACCGACGCCTTCCTCAAGGTCTACAGGGACAAGGACGCCAAATTCGCAGGCGGTCCCGAAATCGCCAAGGTGTTCAAGGCCGCCGACGACGCCCGTAAGATGGCCAAGAACACCAATGTGCAGGACTGGAACCAGGCGACCAATCTGGTCATCACCGGCAAGGCCGGCGGCCAGATCATGGGCGACTGGGCGCAGGGCGAGTTCCAGGTCGCCGGCAAGACCGCCGGCAAGGACTACACCTGCCTGCCCGGCCTCGGCCTGAACGAGGTCATCGCCACCGGCGGCGACGCGTTCTACTTCCCACTGCTCAAGGATGCCGACAAGGCCAAGGCTCAGGAAGTTCTGGCCGAGACGCTGCTCGACCCGAAGACCCAGGTCGCCTTCAATCTCAAGAAGGGCTCGCTTCCGGTGCGCGGCGACGTCGACCTCAACACGGCGAACGACTGCATGAAGAAGGGCCTCGCCATCCTCGCGAAAGGCGCGGTGATCCCGTGGACCGACCAGCTCTTGTCGCAGGACAGCCAGAAGCAGAAGGAGGATCTGTTCTCCGAATTCTTCGCC
>NZ_RZSR01000698.1:0-3262 GCF_004023265.1 Mesorhizobium sp. M1A.F.Ca.IN.020.06.1.1 | reverse complement strand
CGTTCGGGTCCGTCCTCACCCGCGCCATAGCGTGTGACGTCGAACAACGCGGCTTTCTGGAACGGTGTCGCAATAGAGGGTCATGGCCTCCTCGGCCTGACCTTCGAACATCAGGAACGGCGTTACCTTCACGGCCGGGCCTCCTCGCTCAAAGGGAGTCAAATATTGGTCTCGTTGGCCGGCTCGCCTTTCATCTCGGCGCGATAATAGCCGTCGCGCAAATTGATGCCGTATTCGAGATACGCCTTCATGCAGGCGAGCATCTGCGACCAGCCCTCGCAATTGAGGTAGGATTTCTTCAGTCCGACCTCGCCTTCGTGCCAGCCGGCCTCGGCGATGGTAACGAAGGTGCCGCCGTCGTCCAACGGCTCGAAGTTCATCTCGATGCGTGTCTTGTAGGCCGGCTTGCCGTCAGTGTCGGCCGCGTCCCAGCGCAGCACGATACGCCTATCCTTGATCACCTCGTCGACCTCGACCGGCACCGTCTTCCACCAGGTGACGGTGGTGCCGGCGACCAGCGGAGCAGAGGCGCCGCCAATGGTGGTGAAATAGCCGCTGAGCTTCGTCGGGTTGACCACGGCGTCGAAGACTTCGGCGACCGGCTTGCCGATGCGTCCGGAAATCCTGAATCCAAGAGACATATCCACAGCTCCTTCCTTGCCTCGTGAAACAATATGTTATAAAAACATAACATGTCAAGCCCAGCCTCGGACGATCGTGTTTTCAAGGCCTTGGCGCACTCGCGCCGGCGCGAGTTGCTCGACCGGCTCAAGAATCATCCGCAGACCACCGGGGCGCTCTGCGAGGCTTTCCCGGACATGGATCGCTGCACGGTCATGATGCATCTGAAAGTGCTGGAAGAGGCCGATCTGGTCGTGGCGAGGCGCGAGGGGCGCGAGCGCTGGAACCATCTCAACGCGCTGCCGATCAGGCAGATCCACGACCGCTGGATCGGCCAATATGCGGGCCATGCGATCAGCATCCTCGACCGGCTGAAGTCGGATCTGGAGGGATGATGCCGCGCTGCAAGGGCAATCTCGGTCTGTCCGCCGTCAGGGTCGACGGTCCGGCTGGACGAATTGAGCCGATTTATCTATAAGCCGGCCATTCCGACAGAGAGCCCCGCGGGCCTTCGCAGGCACGCTTGCAGCGTTCTGAAATTTTGAATTCGAGCATTTGCCGGGTGATCGCGCCCGGCCGAGAAATGCTCTAGCCGAACACGACAGGGGTGCCATGGCTGGCCATTCGCAGTTCAAGAACATCATGCACCGGAAAGGCCGCCAGGATGCGGTGCGGTCGAAAATGTTTTCCAAGCTGGCACGCGAAATCACCGTCGCCGCCAAGACCGGCACGCCGGACCCGGCGATGAACCCGCGGCTGCGCCTTGCGGTGCAGAACGCCAAGGCGGTGTCGATGCCGAAGGACAACATCCAGCGCGCCATCAACAAGGCCTCCGCCGGAGATGCCGAGAACTACGAGGCCGTGCGCTATGAGGGCTATGGCCCCGGCGGCGTGGCGCTGATCGTCGAGGTGCTGACCGACAACCGCAACCGCTCGGCGTCCAATGTGCGCGCCGCCTTCACCAAGGCCGGCGGGGCGCTCGGCGAAACCGGCTCGGTGTCGTTCATGTGGAACCGCGTCGGCGAGATCTATTACCCGGCTTCGGCCGGCAGCGCGGACACGGTGATGGAAGCCGCGATCGAGGCCGGTGCTGACGACGTCGACTCGGACGAGGAAGGCCACACCGTCTATTGCAGCTTCGAAAATCTCGGCGAGGTATCTAAGTCGCTCGAAGCCGCGCTCGGCGAAGCGGAGTCGGTCAAGCCGATCTGGCAGCCACAGAACAACGTGCCGGTCGATGAAGAACGGGCGCAGTCGCTGATGAAGCTGGTCGCCACCCTTGAGGACGACGACGACGTGCAGAGCGTCTACGCCAATTTCGAGGTCGACGACGAAACGATGGCCAAGCTCAGCGCGGCCTGATCGGCTGATCCATGAGCGGAACTCGATCCGACATGAGCGAGAAGCCGCGGCCCGCCATCCGCATCACCTACTGCACGCAATGCCAGTGGCTGCTCAGAGCCGGCTGGATGGCACAGGAGCTGCTCTCGACCTTCGGTACCGATCTCGGCGAGGTGACGCTGGTGCCGGGCACCGGCGGCATCTTCACGATCTCCTGCAACGACCAGCTTATCTGGGAGCGCAAGCGCGACGGCGGTTTTCCGGAGGCGGCGAAGCTCAAGCAGCTGGTCCGCGATGTCATCGACCCGGAGCGCGATCTGGGACACGCCGACCGCAAGACGCACAAGAAGACGGACCCCGCCTGAGGCGGTGTTTTATCCGCTGGCCGCTCTCTTCAAATCAGCGCCAGGATGAAGCAGGCCATCGCCACGATCGCGGTGATGGTGCGGACGTGGTTCCACATTACCCATTGGCGCAGATGGTTCGCCCACACGGCGGCGCCGTTGCTGCTGGCCGGGTCGACGGCGGCCAGGGCGTCGTTGAGCGGTACGTTGAACACCATGGTCACGATCGGGTTGCCGACGAGATAGATTACGGCGCCGGCAAGCAGCCAGTACGAGCCCGATTGGCTCCAGCCCATGATGACAGCGGCAATCAGCACCAGGCAGATGAGGCCGGTGCCGAAAAGCGCCGTCATGAAGGCGGGCGTAATTACGGTGATGTTGATCGAATTCATCGCTGCGATGCCGGCTGGGACGGGCAGCCTGGCAAGTGCTGCCATGACGAAATTGGAAAAGGCGAAGAAGACGCCGCCGACCACGCCAGAGCCGATCGCGGCAATGAAGGCGAGGGCGGGAAGAATTTTCATCATCTCAGTTACTCCAGACGCCGCTGGCTGCGGTTTCGGTTGCATAGGCGGAGAAGTCTTTCGGCCGGCGGCCGAGCGCGCGCTGCACGCCGTCGGTCAGCGATTCGTTGCGGCCGTCGAGCACCTCGGTGAAGAGCTCGTTGAGCAGCCAGGCGAATTCCGGCGGCAGGTTGTGCGCAGCCACCGTTTCGGTGAATTGGGCATGCGAGATCCGCCGATAGCGGATGTCGCGGCCAGTGGCTTTGCCGATTTCGGCGACGGCCTGAGCAAAGCTCAGCAGACGCGGGCCGGTGAGTTCGTAAAGCTGGCCGGCATGGCCCGGCTCCGTCAGCACGGCTTCGGCGACATCGGCGATATCGTCGACATCGACGAAGGGTTCGCCGACAGCGCCGACCGGCAGGGTGACTTCGCCTTCGAGTATGGATTCGATGA
>NZ_RZSR01000697.1:0-3273 GCF_004023265.1 Mesorhizobium sp. M1A.F.Ca.IN.020.06.1.1 | reverse complement strand
GATCATGACCGCGGCCGCGGCTCGGCTTGCGCCAAGAGCGACCAGGGCCAATAGCCCAGCGCCAGCCGGGCGTCGGCCCTGTCCCAGACATCGGCGGTGGGTACGATGTCGAGCACGGCAAGCTTCTCGACGCGGTCCGGGTGGTCCAGCGCCAGGCGATACGCAACGCGTCCACCGCGATCGTGGCCGGCAACCATGAAGCGGCCAAAGCCGAGCTTCGTCATCAGCGCCGCGAGGTCGGCAGCCATGGCGCGCTTGGCGTAGGGCGCATGATCCGGATCGGATGGCGGACAGGAGCTTTTGCCGTAGCCGCGCAAGTCGGCGCAGACGACGCTAAAGCGGTCGATCAGCTTCGGCGCCACGTCGCGCCACATCAGATGCGTTTCGGGGAAGCCGTGCAGCAGGAGCAGCGCCGGGCCGCTGCCGGCAGTCCGGATGAATGTCCGTGCCGCGCCCGTATCGACTTCCGCGCTTTCGAAACCGCCGAACATGCTTTGTACTCCACAGGCGGAACGGCCGCGGGCGGGATGGTTGCTCGGGCCGCGGCTTCTCTCGGCTGGCGCCTTCCGTGGTCAGCTCCAGGCGGATTTGACTGTAAGGGACGCCTCGAATATCTGGCCTCTCTTGTCGGTGCGCATTTTGATGGTGATCTTGAGGTTATCACTGTTCGGCATCTCGTCGCGCGCGACATCCTGCAAGATCCTGAGCGCCTCCTTTCGCGCGTTTTCTGGTGAGGAGAAGAGCTGCCCCTCGCTGTCCATTTGCGTGTGCACGGTGTTATACAAATCGAAGTAGAAGCGTTCCATCCGCGAAAGCATCCGCCGCAACCTGGACGTTCAATCCCTGCGCGCGATCATGGTTCCAACGGACCGTCTTGGCCGGGGACTGCTTTGCCGGCGGCCGGCGGTGTGGTGGTCCGCTGCAACCCGGCCCGGCTCTGCAACGTTAGGCCCTTGCAAAATCACAACGGGCGGCCGCGCATGCTGGAACCCCTTTATCTGAACCTGGGTCAGCACGATGCTCTCTCCGAAAGCGAGAAGGCGTTGCTGGCCAGCGCCACATCGGTGGAGAAGTATTTCGTCGCTGGCGAGGATCTCGTCGCCGAAGGATCAAGGCCGACTTTCAGCACCCTCATCGTCGACGGGATTGCCGCGCGCTACAAGGTGCTGGAGGACGGCGGCCGGCAGTTCACTGCGCTCCATGTTGCCGGCGATTTCGTCGATCTGCACGCTTTTCTCCTGAAGACCATGGACCATGGCATCGTCGCGCTGTCGCCCTGCCATATCATCGCTGCGGAGCACAGCAAGTTGCGGGAAATCACCGAAAAGGCCCCGCATTTGACGAGGCTGCTCTGGTTGGACACGCTGGTGGACGGCGCCATCCACCGGGAATGGATCGTGGCCATGGGACGCCGCTCCAAGACCGCGCATCTGGCGCATCTGATATGCGAACTCTTCGTCAGGCTGCAGGCCGTGAAGAAGACGCGGGTCATGAGCTTCAATCTGCCGCTTTCGCAGGCCGAACTCGCCGATGTGCTCGGTCTCTCCGTCGTCCATATGAATCGGGTCATCGGCACGTTGCGCCGCATGAACGTCATCAACTGGACCAACCACCTGATCGACATCCTCGACTGGAACCGTCTGGTCGCCATTGCGGAATTCGACCCGACCTATCTCAGCATGAGGAACGAGCCAAGGTGAGAACGCGTCAGCGCGGCGGCCCTTGGTCGTCGCCAGACCACAGCGAGTCGAGCATCGAGAGTGCCGCGCTCGGGTCGGCCGTCCTCAGCAGGCCCTGCCGGGCGGCGGCCTGCTTGAAAGCGTCGAAGGCGACCGCCGGACGGCAGATGCCCGCCATGGCGTCGTCCACCAGCCGCGCCGCCGCCAAATAGTCGGGCGCTTCCTTGTTCTTCCAGGCTCCGTCCAAGGCCTTCCTTGCGTCGGCGATCGACGAAACCACCATTGAGCCGCCAGTGACGAAGCGGATGGTGAGCGGCAGGAATCTACTCATCCCCGGTCACCATCCTAGCCACTGTTGAGCCCGCCAGGCGAGGCCCGCGAAGGGCGCCGCGGTCACCGCCGCTGCCGCCAGAATGAAAAGATGATTGTTGGTCCGAAAGGGTCTCATCGTTGCCACCACATGTTTTTGGATCGTCATAACGAGGATGCCGCCGACCGGTTGCACGGGCAGGCGCTGAATAAGCGGCAAGCTAATTGCTCGCCGGCCGGCTGGGCGGCTGCGGGCGGTACGGCGGGCGCGGACGCGGCCTGAGCGGCACGCCGGCGCGCAAAGACTGGATCGGCCACGGACGCCGGGCACCCTGGCGCAGAAATGACCTGGACAGTGTGCCGATCAGATCTCGAATTTCCATGGGACTCTCCTCGTAGAGTCCCCCCGAACTGCGAGCGACTAGCACTCCGGCAGCATTCGCGCATTTAACTTTGATGTACGTGCGCCACGCCCTGCCGAGACCGCAGCCTCTACCGAAAGCCAACCTTTTCGGCCGGCATGCGTTGTCTCTCCGACAGCGTTGTCTCTCGAGAAGAGGATGACGAATGCCCCGGTGCCCCACCGCCACCCGGTGGCAAACACGGCGAGCGGGGCCAGAGTCGACGTCGGCCTGCCAAGGCGAACGGCTCTCCCCGATCGTCGGCGGTTGCCGAATCCATAAGGAGGATCCAATGAAGAAAGCACTTCTTGGCTTCGCCATTGTCCTGATGTCGGGCCAAATGTCGGGAACGACTGCCGCGGCCCAGACCCAGCTGGAGAATCCGCAGATCGAGGATTGCCAGGTCAAACCGGACGCCAGCGCGACCCCTAATCAGACCGGCGAGCAGCCGAAAGCGCAGGCCCCGAAAGCGCAGGCCAATGATCAGTCCAACAACCTGACCGCCAGCCTGGCGCCTTGCGACGGTGTGCTGAAGCCTCCGCCCACGGGCGACAAGAACGCTACCGCTCCGCCGGCCGACACCAGCCAGATGCCGGTGATCAAGCCGGGCGAGGTCCCGCCGCAGCCGTCGAAGTAGAACGCATGATCGGTCTGGCCGGAAACTTTTCCCGCGCGGGCGAGTTACTGACTGTGCAGTTCCCGGATACCCGAACTGCTTCCCACAATTGCCGCCCCGGTTCTCCCATCCGGGGCGGTTTTTTGCCGGCGGCGGGCCCGGCACGGCCTGCCTCGGTGCCTTATCTTCTCGGCTCCGAAGCACGGAACCATCGGGCCCGCGCCGAATTGTCCTCAGCGGGCCGCGTCAGCCGGACCTGATGGTAAAG
>NZ_RZSR01000696.1:0-3278 GCF_004023265.1 Mesorhizobium sp. M1A.F.Ca.IN.020.06.1.1 | reverse complement strand
CCGCATGCGCTTCGCCGTGGAGATCGCCAGGGCGGTGAAGAAGGCAGCGCCGGGCCTGATGCTGGGGGCCCGCCTTTCGGTGAAGGAATGGGTCGACGGCGGCTTCGAGATCGAGGAGGCAATCGAAGTGGCCAAGGCGCTGAAGGCGGAAGGCGTCGCCTATCTGTGCTGTTCCAGCGGCGGCAATTCGCCGTTGCAGAAGCTGCCCAGCGGCCCCGGCTACCAGGTGCATCTGGCCGAGGCTGTGCGCAAGGGCGCCGGCATTCCGACGCGCGCCGTCGGCCTGATCGACGATCCGCAGCAGGCCGAGGCGATCGTGGCCGACGGCCGCGCCGACATGGTGGCTCTGGCGCGCGCCTTCCTTGCCGATCCGCGCTGGGGCTGGCGCGCGGCGGCGACGTTCAGCGAGGAAATCCGTCCGGCGCCGCAGCTGGCACGCTCGGTCACGACGATGCAGCACTGGATGAAGGCCGCGGGCTGAACGGCTTGCACAGGTGACGATGGGCTGAGACCTTTGGGCGCAGCCATCCGCCACCATTGCAACCAAATTGGCCGTTTTACGTTGGCGGCCATGACAGACAGCAAGCCATTTGAGAAGCCGGTGGTGGTCGAACTCGGCCATGTCGGCAAATATCGCCAAATAAGCAGCACCCGCGAAGCGGCCGAGTGCCTGATGACCGTGTGGCCGCTCAATCGCGGCCAGCGGCATCGTGATGCTCTCGATACTTGCCTGAAAGCGCTGGAGGGGTATCGTTCGACGGCGGACGCGCGCCGCGCGCTGATCGAGGCAGCCGAGGAATCTGAAGTGCTGGTTCCCGAAGAAAGGCTGTCCGACGGAAAGCTGCATTGAGCAGGCAAAGGGCTTCTCGACCGGAGGATTCCATGGCGAAACTGACCTACAAAATCGTCGAGCATGACGGCGGCTGGGCCTACATGGTCGGCTCGACTTTTTCAGAAACATTTCCCACCCGCCAGGACGCGCTGCGCGCGGCTGAAATTGCTTCGGCCGAGCAGCAGGTCGCCGGCACCACGGATGGCATCCAGTATGAGGATTCCGAGGGTGTCTGGCATGACGAACTGGCCGATGGCCGCGACCGGCCGCAGACCGAAGTCTCAGATTAATTTCCGTCGCTCGACCTTGCTGCGACCGACGCTGTAAAAGCTTCACGTCGGTCGCTCGCTGGCGAACGGACTACTTGCCGCAATACTGGTCGTTGACGTTCGGGCCGGCATTCGCGTCGGGGCCGGCCGTATCCGAGGCGCATGGGCCGACGGCACCGTTGCCGAAGCTGTTTAGCGCGCTGGCGTCGCGATCGGAGTAAATGCTGCCCGTGGTGTAGGGATCAACCGGCTGCTTGCTATGGACCGGGCGATCACGATGCCACCACCACCAAGCGTCCGACGATTGTGCCATAGCCGAGGTGCCCATGCCAAGGACAAGCGCCGAGGCTGCAAAAATCTTCGTAAGCATATTGGTCTCCATCTGGTGAATTGCCGCATTCTTGCTGGCCGGAAATTCGCCAGCCGACACGGATTAAAACCGAGGGTTGGAGCCGAAGTTCCCGTTGCAAGTGTAGGTGAGGCGGAATGTCCGACACTTTTGTGTGACGGTTCGTGAACGGACGCGATCCCTCTCGGCCTTTGACTCGAACGGGATCCTCACGCTGGGAATGCGCGCGCGGCGATGCGCTCGATAAAGGCTACGACGCGTTCCGGTTCCACGAATTGCGGCATGTGCCCGAGCCCTTGGACGCGTTCGAAATCGAGCTCTCTGATCCTGCCCGGCATCGGTTCGCCATGAGCCGCGATGCCGAGCACCCGGTCATCCGCGCCGAACAGAATGCCGGCCGGCATCAGGATCTCGCCATAGCGCTGTTCGAGGCGGCCGAGATCCTCTTCCACCGCCACGATATCGGTGGAGGTCGCCTGGAAATGGGCGGGCCGCAACCCGAGCCAACCACCTCCGGCGATCATGTAGTCCCCCGGCACGGCTTGCGGCGCAAAGATGAACTTCATCGTCGGCTCCGCATATTTCAGGCTGTACGGTATCGCTAAAGTATGGGCCAAGATCCAGCGCTTCAGGCGCGAGGGAACATAGAGCAGGTCGAATTTCTGGCGCACCCTCGCCTCCAGATGCGTCAGCGGCGCGATGAGCGCGATGCCGGAAATCGCCGTCGCATGCTCGATCGCAAGTGCAAGCGCGATGGCGCCGCCCAGCGAATGACCGACGATCAAAGGCCGTTCGAGCCCAAGCTCCTCGATGAAGCGCCGCACCACTTCCGCCTGTTCGGGCAGACGGCCGCTCGCCCCGCCCGCCCGCACCGAGTATCCCGAGCCCGGCCGGTCGAGAGCGATCAGCCGGTAGCCGGCGCCGAAGCGGCCGAACAGCGTGTGCCGGAAATGATGGAGTTGCGCGCCGAGCCCGTGCAGGAACACGATCGGCCTGCCCTCGCCTGTTTCGACATAGTGGATGCGGCTGCCGCCGATCTCGATGAACTTGCCGCACGCCGGTACCAGCCTCTCGGCCTTGGTCGCGATCCACGATGTTGCGAGCATGAAGCCGAGCACGACGGCGGCCGCCGCAACGAGCAGACCACCGATCAGCCATGGCAAAATCGATATCAGCATCTTGCACCCGAGCCGTACCGACGCACCTTACTCGCAACCGTGTCTGCCACAAGAGCCCCGCCTCGCGTGCGCATTGCGGCCGGCTGTCCGCCGCGTTATTTCAGGCCACCTGCAGCCGGAGTGAGCCATGCCCGAAATCGTCACAGCCGCCATGCTCGTCATCGGCGACGAGATCCTCTCCGGCAGGACCAAGGACAAGAATATCGGCCATCTCGCCGATATCATGACCGCGATCGGCATCGACCTGAAGGAAGTGCGCATCGTTCCCGACGAGGAGGACGAGATTGTCGCCGCCGCCAACGCGCTGCGCGCCCGCTACACTTATGTCTTCACCACCGGCGGCATCGGCCCCACGCATG
This sequence comes from Mesorhizobium sp. M1A.F.Ca.IN.020.06.1.1, assembly GCF_004023265.1. NCBI lineage: Bacteria > Pseudomonadati > Pseudomonadota > Alphaproteobacteria > Hyphomicrobiales > Phyllobacteriaceae > Mesorhizobium > Mesorhizobium sp. M1A.F.Ca.IN.020.06.1.1. Next base: position 291 of record NZ_RZSR01000696.1, on the reverse strand, counting down.
ACGACATCACCGCCGATTCGATAGCCAAGGCCTTCGGCGTGTCTTGCGAATACGATGCTAGGGCTTACGCCATGTTGGAGGCAAGCTATGCCGAGCGCGGTATCGAATTCACCGAGGCGCGCAAGCGCATGGCGCGCATGCCGCGCGGCGCCGACCACATCGATAATCCGGTGTCGATCGCGCCAGGCTTCCGTATCGGCAACGTTCACGTGATGGCCGGTGTGCCGTCGATCTTCCAGGCGATGCTCGACAATGTCGTGCCGACGCTGAAGACCGGCACCAGGATGCTGT
>NZ_RZSR01000695.1:0-3297 GCF_004023265.1 Mesorhizobium sp. M1A.F.Ca.IN.020.06.1.1 | reverse complement strand
CCTGGCGCAGCTCGCCCAATGATCCGATCCGCTTCACCGGCTGGCATCCATGCACCAATCCGTTCGCCAATCTCGAGCAGCAGACTGCCTGACACTGCCCGCCGGCATGTTTGCCGGCAAGCCAGGAAAACTGGCCAAGAAAATGTGACAAGGAGCCGAACCATGAAAGTTCTCTTCGCAGGCGGAAACGGCTATCCGCCGCAATTCAGCGGCGGCGTCCAGTCGAGCACCCATCATCTGGCGGAGCAATTGATCGAACACGGTCATGAGGCATCGGTGCTTGCGGCCTTGTTCGGCCAGGGCATGTTCGGATACAAGGCGCGCGCCAAGATGAAGCTCCTCGGTCAGCGCGCCGTCATCGACAATTTCCCCGGCTATCCGGTGGTGCGCGCCTGGTTCCCCTGGGAAGCGGCCGCCTTTGCCGTAAAGAAGCTGCAGCCGGACGTAGCGGTGGTGCAGTGTCACAAATCGGTTCCGCTCGGCAAGGCGCTGGAGGCCGAGGGCGTGCCGCTGGTGGTCTATCTCAGGAATGTTGAATTCCATGAACTCGGGGGCGATCTGCGCGAGCTGAACTCGGCGTCTTACATCGCCAATTCCGAGTTCACGGCGCGCACTTACAAGCGCGAGTTTGGCATCGATTCCACGGTAATCCCGCCGACGATCAATCCGGCCTCTTACAGCACGCCGACGACGGGCGAGTACGTCACCTTTATCAATCCCTACGAGGAAAAGGGTTTCGAGCTGGCGGTGCGGATCGCGGCCGCCTGCAGGGAGATCCCTTTCCTGTTCGTCGAGAGCTGGAAGCTGGATGACGATCACCGCGCCCGCATCGCGGAAACGATCGCGCCGTTCTCCAATATCAAGCTCGAAAACCGCACCGACGACATGAAGACTCTCTACGGCCGCACCAGGATCCTGCTGGCGCCGAGCAAATGGGAAGAGGCGTGGGGTCGCGTTGCCTCGGAGGCCCATTGCAGCGGTATTCCCGTCGTCGGCTCGCGGCGCGGCGGACTGCCCGAAGCGATCGGCTCCGGCGGCGTCGTGCTGGACTATGACGCGCCGCTCGAGGACTGGGTCACGGCGCTCAGGCGGCTGTGGAACGATCGCGAGGAATATGAGCGAGTCTCGGAAGCCGCGCTCACGTTCTCGCAGCGCCCGGAACTCGATCCCGAGCGCCAGTTCGCCACCTTCTTCGCCTTGCTGGACAGGGCTGCCAGGCAGCGCGCCCGGCGCGCTGCTTAATGCATGTCGCCCAGAAATCTGCAGCGGTTCTGGGGCGCGACAGGCATCAAAACGACGACCCAAACGTCGACTGAATGCGATTCGGCGCGAGGCACCTTAAATCCGCGTTAGGTTTTGCTTACGCTGGTCTTTTGACCCGGCTCTTCAGCATTTCATAGGCGCGTTCGCCGAGCAGGGCGCGCGCGGCGGTCTTGATGACCTTCTTGCGCCCCTCGGGCGAATTGATCTGCCTGAGCCGTGCCGGCAGGTTGCGGGCCGCCTGCTCCAGCGCCGGCAAGGAAAACGCGTCGGGAAAGCTCACGATGTTGGTTTCGACGCACAGCACCGGCTTGCCCGATAGCTTGGCGATCTTGAGCGCCTGCTCGTGCTCGCTCTCGATGAACAGGATGGCGTCCGACTTGCGATAGAACTCGGCCTTGAAGCTGCCATGCGCGCCAAGCCGCTGCCGCTCGGCCTTGCTCGGCAGGTCGAGCATGACGAGATGGTCATATTTGATCTCGTGCTTGGCCAGCCAGGCTTCAGTCAGCTTGCGATACTTTTCCAGCCGGCTGGTCACCAGCCAGCCGATCTTGCGCGTCGGCCCGAGAAGCGGCCGCGCCTCGGTGAGGAATTTTTCGTAGGCCGGCCCGTCGTCATTCTCGTCCGCGGTCGGATCGAGGCAAAGCACGCCGTCTATGTCGACGCAGCATTGCTCGAGGAAGACGTGATGCATGAAGTTCCACTGGAACATCCTGGGATGCGGCACGACCTCGAAGACGATATCGGTTTCCTTGTGCTGCGAAAGCAGGCCGAACACGGCCGCGTAGACGAAATCGCCCGGGATGCCGGCAGCCGCGATTTTGCTGCGCGCATCGCGCATGGCGTTGCCGCCGCTGACGCTGTCGTCGATCACCAGGATCTTGCGCATTTCGGAATGCTGCCGATCGAGCGCCGCACGCCGCTTGGTGATCCCCGAGGTGTAGATCTTGCCGGCGAGAAAGCTGTCGAGATCGGTCATCGGGATATTCGCCGTCAGGCTGACCAGCGTCGCGGCGAGGATGCCGCTTCGCGGCACGCCAACCACCAGGTCGATGTCGCGCGGCAGCCGGTGCAGGTTCCGCGCGATCGCGTCGTTCATGTCTGAGATCGATCGGTAATTCATGCTGTTGCCTAACCCTCAAGAATCAGCAGTTTTGGGCTGTCCGGCGGCGGCCGGAATGCCTGGCGGTTTGCGCCGGCAAGGTCATTTCGCCTCGCTGGGCGCGGGCGAAAACCCGCGCGCCGGGATCAGCCGCAGGGCCTCCCGAAGCGCCTCGCGGCCGGCGCCGAAGGCGAGCGCGACGATGATGGTGACGACATAGGACAGCACCGCGCCGCCTGCGAGAGCGATGATGGGCTGCGCCGGCAGCATCGGCTTGGCGACCCAGACCAGGGCCAGCGCCAGATGCGCGCCGAGCACGAAGGGGGCGGCTGCGTGCAGCACATGGCTCGCCTGCAGCGGCCCGGCCTTGCCGACATAGAGCCAGAGGAAAGGCGTCCGCAGATATTCGCTGACCGCATAGGCGACCGCGACGCCGAGCGCGCCATAAGGCAGGCCGATGGCGAAGGCCAGCACCGAGGTGACGGCGGTGATGATGCCCCAGCGCATGAAATCGCCCGAACGGCCCTGGCTGACGAACAGCCATCCGGCCGGATTGTTCAGCGGCTGCAGCAGGCCGGCGAAGCCCAGCGCGAGGAAAATGTTGGCACTCTCCCGCCATTGCGGGCCGAGCACGAACGGAATGAGCGTATCCGACATGGCGGTGGCGAAGGCCACGCCCGGCAACGCCACCAGGAGGATCAGCGGCATGACGCGCAGATACGCGCTGCGATAACGGTCCGGCTCGTCCTTCAGCCGCGAAAGTGCCGGCACCATCACCTTCGACAGCGGGTTGGTGATCTGGCTGAGCGGGAAGAGCAGCAGCTTGTAGGCGCGATCGTAGAGGCCGAGCTGCGCCTCGCCCCAATATTTGCCGATCAGCACATTGTCGAGATTTCGGGCAAAGAAATTGGCGAGGTTGAAGCCGGTGATGCCGG
>NZ_RZSR01000694.1:0-3301 GCF_004023265.1 Mesorhizobium sp. M1A.F.Ca.IN.020.06.1.1 | reverse complement strand
CCCCAGCGCAGCCGGGCGAGCTCGCGGCTGCCGTCGGCGGCATTGCGCACCACCGGCGCCGGCTGGTTCGGATAGATGTCGACCGAAGGTTCGAGATTGCCCGAAATGTCGCGCAGCGCTCGCGTCCACTGGCGGATCGCTTCCTGGCTTGTGGTGATGTTGTAAAGATTGCACATCGGCAGCATCCCCGTCCCGCCGATTGTTCCCATATTTTCCGCGGAGCGCAAACTGGTTGCCGGTGATGCGATGGCAAGCCACACGAATTGAGGATATCGGGCGCTCAGCGTCTGCGCCCGCCGCGCCGCTTTGGCTCGGCCGGCTCCGCGGCCGGCGGCTCGCCCGGCAGGCCCAGCCGGTGGCGTTCCTCCTCGGCGAAGGCTTCGGCTTCCGCGTGGATGTTGAACAGTTGATGGGCCAGCCGGCCGCCTTCGACGACGCGCACCAGCCATTGGCCGTTGATGAATTTTACGCGGACACTGTCTGGTTCGCCTGCCACCATGTGCAGCTCCAGCTCGTCGCCCTAAGAATTGCATCCTCGAACAGCAATACGATTTAACGCACGAAGGGTCGCCGCAAGCAACCGCTTATTATCCTCAGCAGGAGAATAGTTGCAAGGCACGAGCACACTTGATGTCGAAAATACAGATTTCCGGTAAGGGCCGTTCAAAATGGATAAAATCCAGACACTGAAAGCTTGAAGGACACCCTAGGTAGAATTCGACTTCGATGCGGCGCCCGGTCCGCGCAACGATACGCCTCTCGAGCGCTTTGGAGCGATTGTGAGCGCGTGCAGGTCCACCGCGGCAGCAGCGCTGGTTACGGACCCATCGGTGGTGTGGAGGGCTTGCTTGCAAGGCGCGCCGACGGCCCGGCAGCCTGGGGGGGTGTTTTGGGTTCGGCGGCCGGGCCTGACCGGAGTTTGCGAGCCTGCCGGCTACTTCGAACATGCGCTTGTACTAATGCAAGGGCAAGAACGACCTAGGCCCTAGGACCAAAGCAGTGGGAGGGGCGCAAACGGCCGAATACGAGCACCGGCCCGCGCGAGGCTCCGGCCCGCCTCCACAGAACATTTGCCCAGCATCAGAAACCGAAGAACTGCTTGCCCACGAGGTAGCCCAGCGCCACGACTGCCAGCGGGAACAGCGCCGGCGCTATCCTGCCGAATGGCGAGGATCTTATCTCGCCCGCAGGGGCGTTGGGCTTGGCGTTGCCGAGGTTCTTGGTCATGGGTCCGTTACCGGAATTCGCTGCCGGGTGACCAACAATATTAGAAAGCGCTGATTAATTTTCTCACAATTCGATTGATGCAATTTGCAGCTATCGCCGGTAGTCGCTCTTCGCCCGGGGGTGCGCTTCCCGCTTCCTTGCCGATACCGTCAATGTCGGACCGGGCGAGCGTTCTACCCGCCTGGGAACCCTTCCCGCCCTCGCCAGGTTGATATGCGAGGCGAACCACCATGCTAGATAGGCCCCCTGCCGAAAACCCGGGAAGGACCCTCGCCATCGTGCTGGCGGTCGGCCTCACCATCATCGCCTTGTTCTTTATCGGCTTCAGATATTCGGAGCGCGATCAGGGAGCCTTGATCGTGCCCGGAACGGTGCAGGGCAGCAAGTGATCGAGCCGAAATCCTTGCCTGCTGCTAGGGCGCGGAAAAGGCTGTAACACTTTGATTTGCCTATCATCCCCTTCAAATCTTTTAGTTTCGGGATCATACGCCAGGGGAAGAAACAGGTTTTCCGAAACGTTTATCGAACAGGCAACGGTCAGCGCTTGGCGCCTGCCAAGGCGCGCTCATGAGCAAGGAACCCCTCCGGCAACAGCGCGCACCGCGCCGAGGCCCAGGGAGACAGTACATGTCCGCTAACGCCTACATCAACCGGATCGCGACGGCGGTTCCGGAGCATGAAGTCCACCAGTTCTACCTGCGCTACGCGGCCTCCATGCTCTGCAGCGACCGCAGGAAACTATTCGAACGCATGGCCGGGCTTGCCGGCATTGACCGCCGCTTCTCCTGCTTTGCCCCGGCTCTCGACAACGAAGGGCCGTCGGTCGATCTCGGCGGGATCTTCAAGCGCGGGGCATTTCCCGGGACGGCCGCCAGAATGGCTATGTTCGCAGAGGCCGCCCCCGCGCTGGCGCAAAAGGGCGTCGACGGGCTGCATCTCGGCAACGAGGCTTCGCGCATCACACACCTCATCGTCACCACCTGCACCGGTTTCTCCGCGCCCGGCATCGACCTCGACCTGGTTCAGCGCTGCGGCCTTGCGGACGGCGTCGAACGCACGATGATCGGTTTCATGGGCTGCTACGCTGCGGTCAACGGCCTCAAGCTTGCACGCCACATCGTACGCTCCGATCCGGGGGCAAGGGTACTGCTGGTCAACATCGAGATCTGCACACTGCACATCAGGGAAACCACCGAACTGGAAAAGCTGCTCTGCTTCTGCCTCTGGGGCGACGGCTGCGCTGCGAGCATCGTCACCCCCGAGCCGCCCGGCATCGAGCTCGACTCCTTCCGCTGCGCCGTCGCGAACGAGCAGCGCGAACTGATGACCTGGGATATCCGCGACCAAGGTTTCGACATGGTTCTTTCCGGCAAGGTGCCGGCCGCTGTCCAGGAAGCCCTGCGCAGCAACCGGGACGCGATCCTCGCAGGCCGGGCGCCGGAAGCGATCGACCTCTGGGCTGTGCATCCCGGCGGCCGCAGCATTCTCGACGCCGTCGAAAGGGCGTTTGAACTCGAGCCCGCCGCGCTCGAGCCCTCGCGCGAGGTGCTGCGCCAATACGGCAACATGTCGTCGCCAACCGTCATGTTCGTGATGGAGAAGATGCTGAAGAAGCCGGGCGGGCTGCTCGGCTGCGGCATGTCGTTCGGGCCCGGGCTGACGGCCGAGACCATGCTGTTCAGGACCGTCTCATGAGTGCGCTCGCTGAACGCAGCCTCGTTCCGGAAATCCTGGACGGGCTCGCGGCCGACGATGCGCGGGCAATCCGCTCGCGCCGCGATCTCGCCCGCATCAACGCGCTGATGTTCCAGGCGCCGATCATGGCTTCGCTCATGCGGAAATTTTTGCCGAGGCCGCCGGGCCGCATCCTGGAGATCGGCGCCGGCGACGGCACCTTCATGCTCAAGGTGGCGCGCCGCATGGCAGTTGATTGGCGCGAGGTGGAACTGACGATGCTCGATCGCGTCCGCCTCGCCACGCCGAAGCTCGCGGCGGATTTCTCCGGGCTGGGATGGACGATCGAAACCATCACCGCCGACGCCTTCGATTGGGCGGAGAGGGCGGATGGCAGGGC
>NZ_RZSR01000693.1:0-3303 GCF_004023265.1 Mesorhizobium sp. M1A.F.Ca.IN.020.06.1.1 | reverse complement strand
TACCCCGCCCTAAAACGCATTGATGCGTGCGAGCCCATCCGAGGCGTGTAGAGAGCCGGAAAAACGGGTGCCCCAGAATTCTATCGCGTTGGACACCATGCCAAGTGCGCGAACGGTTTCGAAGTTTCGGGCGAAAGCCTGCGCCGAATTCATCGAGGCGTTGAGACTCTCCGCCGCCTCCTTGCCAGGTCGCGAGCTCGCGACCTGGTTCAGCATGGCGATGGCGACCATGAGAACCGCCCCGACGACCGTCACGAGGAAGAGCAGCGGATGGATGAAATAGAGCAGGCCTACGAAGATCGGCCCGAAAGGAAGGTCGAAGAGAAAGAAAATCGTTCTCGAAGCGATGAAGCCTCGCACGGTGGCCAAGTCGCGCAAGGCTTGAACATCGCCGAGGCCAGCGCGAGGGCCACTCATTGCAGCGAGAAAAGACGATGTGCCCAAAGAGACATCCAGTCGCGCCGCGAGCCGGCTTGCGTATACACCCCGCACGACTTCGAGCACGCCGAAGAGCAAGAGCGTCGAAAGCGCAAGCAATGTTAGGTAGGTGAGCGTGTCCAAATTGGCGGCGGGCAACACCCGATCATAGACCTGCAGCATGTAGAGAGGCAGAACTAGCACCAGGGTGTTCATCACCGCGGAGAACAGGCCCATTTCGACCACGCTCTTCGACAGCACCCTTCTATTCGTGTAACTGGGCATCCCCGAAATCGTCTCTTTTGGTTAAGGATCATTTTAGACAATGTTTATATATCATGCCAAGCAGCCGCGCTATCGCTTGCGACCTTTTGACAGCCTAGCCTCACTTTCACCGGAAGTTATCCACCGGGCATCCAGTTCGGCTGGGACGCCAGGAACCACCAATCCAGGATGGCGCTAAGCGTCTGATTCTCAAGCAGAGAATTGAATCGTCCAAACCTCGAAATTGCCCTAGTCAGCCAATCGTTTGCTGGCAGTGAAAATGACGTCTGCGAACGAGGCGGCGTGAAACTCTGGTTGCTACATGTTTTCCAATAATAGCGCCGCCGCCGCAGCAAGCTGGCCGCCGATAATGGTGTCGCCGCCATCGGCCCGATCGGTTTGGAATTGGTGATGGCAGCGCCGACCGCAAAGGCCGGCGCATGCGCATCCGCGGCGATCAATGCGGCCGACGTTTATGGCAACTTGATCGGCGTCCGCCGCCTTTCTGATCGGTGACCGTCGGAACCAGGCACGGCGGGGGGCGCGCCCGCCCCTCGCCATGCCATGGTCCGATCGCATGAACGATCAAACGACGAATACGTCGTGATAGGTCAGTGCCGCTCCGGGCTCCAGGTGGGCGATTTCCACCTGCGGGGCCGATCTCGAGCCGTCGGGATCATAGGACAAGACGCCCGTGGCCCGGTTGTAGAGCAGGTGATCGTTGCTATGGGTGGCGTGTTCTCGCAACTCAAAATACGACGAGTTCACCTGCGTCGGGCTGGACGAGGAACCGGCGCCGAGTTGGGTGAAGACGGCGTTGTCGAGATAGAGCGCGTCATTTACCGCGTCGAAGTCGGTCAGCGTGTCGACATTGCCGGCGCCATAGGCGGTGTCAAACACAAAGGTGTCGTGGCCCGCGCCGCCGGTCAGCACGTCGTTGCCACCCTTGCCCCGCAATGTGTCGTTGCCAGCCAGGCCATCAAAGGTATCGGCCGCGGCAGTGCCGACAAATGTATCGTTCCCGGTCGTTCCGTGGGTCGGGTCCGTCGGCAGGGTCGGAGATGAGGGTAGCGGGTCGGTCGGCACGGTCGGAGATGACGGCAGCGGGTCCGTCCCGTCATGGGCTGCATGCCAGGCCGCCTTGGCGTTGGCCCAGTAATCGCGGGCCGCTTGGCCTTGAAGGACCGTCCAGCCGGCGGGCGGCATTGGATAATCCGCCGGCAGTGGCGTGTCGGAGAGGTTGAGATAGTAATTGCCGTGCGACTCGACCGTCTTGTCCCAGGCCCGCTGCACCCGCTCCAAGCCGTTGTGGTCAACGTCGGTGATCGCCACCACGCAGTCGATGAAGCGCAAGCTAGGAACGATATCGTCAGCGCCTGTGCCCTTGTCCAGTTTGAACGGCGAACCGTGCGTCATCTCGCCTTTGCGAAGATACTCTCCCATGCCTAGAAGCATGCCATCCATGGTGACCGTGTTGTCAGACCCATCGACGTCACCGTCGCCAAGGCTCACTCCGGAAAACACGTGGTCGAACAGCGAATCCCGGATGGTGCCGCCGATGACGTCGTCGTCCTCGACCGCGTCGTCTCGTGAGTAGCCGACATAGGTATCCTCGATGAGGAAGGTGCCAGTGCCGCCGACACGGATGCCATCCCAGGGCTTGGTGATCGTCCAGTCGTCGATGACAAAGTTGTGGGCTGAATTCACGCGGACTGCGGCGGAGTTGACGTAAACGTCCTCCCAGGCGCCGGTTTGGGAGACCGTGCCGTTGATCGTGCCGCCCGACGCCACGAGGTTGTCGCCGGGGTTGACGACCGCGAAGGGATAGAGGTTGGTGGAGCTTCCCTGATTGGCGACAATCCACGAGGCTTTGCTGGCATCGATAGTGGTGTCGGCGGGGAGACCGGATGCTTTATATTGGCGGTAGCCGTAGTCACCGCTCAAGACAATGGTATTCGTATCGGCCATTCTTGGCGACCTTTCACACCCCCACCCTTTCTGCCCAACATGCCTGAAGCCCGAATGGCTCGCGGCCAAAAGAGCCCAGGTTAGCGGTATGGAGCAAATCACAAAATTTAAAAAAAGTGTCTCAAAATGTAACAATATATCTCTCGCGAGAATTGGGTGGCGCGGCGATTTCAGCGCGGATTCGCTTCAGTGGTCTCAACGCGGCTTTCGATCCCTTGCCACCTCCAAAACCCACCGGCCTCGCAGGAGCAGTCCATGAGCGGAGACGATGCGCACGATCCATCGTTGCACAATCATCGAAATCCGGACGATTGGCGAGACGATCAAATTCGTTCGTGAGTTATGGGGCAAGAACGCACGCCGGGATGTCGAACGCCCGGCAATGAACTGACCGATATTTGCGTCAGCTCGACATCACGATCTCTCAATATGAGGCGGAAGTCCGTGCTCTGGTCGCGGCGAGCGGTGGGGCAGGTCCCTCGACAATATCGGCCTGACCTCCTATATGCTTCGCGCAAAAGCACGGAGAAAGGGTGTGTCCCGAGAGCGTGACGTGCTTATGTGGCGCGAAGCCGGGAAACTTGCGTTATCTGGCGACTATGAAGGATGGCTTGCCATCGAATGGGAGCTTCGTAGCAGAGGATTCTCACGCGC
>NZ_RZSR01000692.1:0-3305 GCF_004023265.1 Mesorhizobium sp. M1A.F.Ca.IN.020.06.1.1 | reverse complement strand
GCACATGACCACGCCCAAAAGCAGCGAATGTGCCCGCCGCGAGAGACGCCCGGTGAAATCCGCCACAAGGTCCCAGGCGACGATAAGGATGGAGACCAGGGCAAGATTGGCCAGCAGTGAGTGCCAGATCTCGGTCATGACTTTTCCGGCTCGGTTTTTCCGACAAATACCGGCAAAACCTATCCGAGGTCTAAAGAGGGAGCGGAACCGGCCTAGTTTGCGGGGTGGTGAGCGCTTGGCGAAGGGCAGCGATCGACCGTCAAAGTGGCCTGATCGTGTCTGGCCTGCATCGCCCGTGGCCGAGCATTGTCGGGCAATGCTCAAGCTGCGCTCCACATCGAGGTTGCCGACGTTTTGTTGCTTTACACTGGCGACCGCTTCGGGCAGTAGGCCGGTGAGCTTGCCGCCGGCTGCCAGGTGGGCCACATCAGCGGGCAAACTGCCACAACGACATGCAGATTCGGGCCTCGGCGACGGCCTGCGGCTGCGGGCCGCGGCAAGCCGCTGTTTCCGTCTACAAGCCGCTTGCACTGAAGCTGGTTTTTGCTGTGCCGTTCAGCAACGGCGTAGTGGCGCTGGAGTACCGACGCACAGAGCCGAAGAGCTGACCCGAGGATTTCAGTCCGCGCGCTACTTCTGCCGGAAGGCCGTATGCAGCGACGTGGTCAGCGGCCCCAGAATGTAGTCCAGCGCGGTGCGTTCCTCGGTGACGATCATGACCTGCGCCGGCATGCCGGGATAGAGCTGGATCTGCGGCGCGGCGGCGAGTTCCTGCTGATTCACCGCCACGTCGGCAACGTAATAGGGAAAGCCGGTCTTGGCATCGGTGACGCGATCCGCCGAGACGCGGGTGACGCGGCCGTGGATGACCGGCGTCGTGCGCTGCTTGTACGAGGTGAAGCGGACCTCGGCAGTCATATCGGCGCGCAGGCTGGATATGTCCTCGACCTTGACCTGCGCTTGAACGATCAGCGAATTCCTGGTCGGCACGATATCCAAAATGGTCTGGCCGGGCGCGACGATCGCGCCGGTCGAAAAGACGGTCAAGTCCATCACCTGGCCGTCATAGGGTGCGCGCACTTCGGCGCGGTCCACCGTGGCCTGTGCGGCAAACATCTTCGGCACCAGATCGGCAAGGTTCGACTGGGTGTCGATCAGCATGGCCGAAAGTTTTGCGCGACGCTCGTTGGTGAGCTGCGCGATCTGGCTTTCGAGTTCGGCCTTGCTCTGGCGATTTCCGGCGATCTCGCCGAGCGCCTGGTCGATCAGGCCCTGCAGATCGGAGGCCGAGCGGTCGAGCTCCAGGATACGCGGCTTCGTCGTCAGTCCCGCCTTCAGCAGCTTGTTGAGGCTTGCCTTTTCGTCGATCGTCGACTTGAGCTGCGCGCGAAAGGATTCGACGCGCGCCTGCTTGCCATCGATCTGCTCGTCGAGCTCGGCGATGCGCTTCTGCAGGATCTGCCTGGCGCCGGCCATCGAGGCGCGCTGGCTCTCGAGGTCGGCAATCTGGTTGGCCATGGCGTCCTGCAGATAGGCCTGGTGCTCGGCGGTGATGTCGTTCGGGAAGGCAACCGCCTCATGGCCGTCCAGCTCGGCGCGGATGCGGGCATCGGTGGCGCGCAGCAGCGCATATTGCTGGGAATAGAGGTTGAATTCCGACCGGGCGCGGGTATCGTCGAGCAGCACCAGCACATCGCCGGCCTTGACGATGTCGCCATCCTTGACCCGGATTTCCTTCACCGTGCCGCCATCGAAATGCTGGACGCTCTTGCGGTTGCCTTCGACCTTCACCACCGCATCGGCAAGCACCGCGCCATTGAGCGGCGCGACCGCGGCCCAGCCGCCGAACACGCCGAAGAAGGCGGCGATGATGAGCAGGCCGATCCACACCGGTGCCCGGATCGAGTCCGCATTGGCGCCCGCATCTTCGGTGCCGGCGAGGTTGCGATAGGTAGCGGCGATATCGGTCATTGGGCCGCCACCGTGATCGGTGCCGCGCGCTGGTTGAGCAGCGCCACGATCTCGTTTCTCATGCCGAAGGCTTCGACCGCGCCATCCCGCAAGAGCAGGATCTTGTCGACATTGGCCAAAGTCGAGGGCCGGTGCGAGACGATTATCACCGTGCTGCCGCGACGCTTCAGCTCCAGCGCGCATTCGGCCAGGGCGCGATCGCCGTCGGCATCGAGATTGGAGCTCGGCTCGTCGAGCACGATGAGGTTCGGCAGGCCGAAGACGGCGCGGGCAAGCGCGATGCGCTGCCGGTAGCCGCCGGACAGCACCGCCCCGCCCTCGCCGATCTGCGTCTCGTAGCCTTGCGGCAGCCGGATAATCATCTCATGCACGCCGGCGAGCCGTGCCGCCTCGATCACCTCGCGGTCGACATCGGTCTTGAAGCGGCCGATATTGGCGGCCACCGTATCTGAAAACAGTTCGATGTCCTGCGGCAGGTAGCCGATATGGTCGCCGAGCGCCTCCCTTCCCCACTGCGTCATGTCGGCGCCATCGAGCCTGACCGTGCCGCGGCTCGGCTGCATGATGCCGGCTAGGTGACGCGCCAGCGTCGACTTGCCGGCGCCGGAAGGGCCGACGATGCCGAGCGCCTCGCCTGCTTCGAGCCGGAACGACACATCGCGCAGCAGCACCTTCTGCAGGCTGGGAATGGCGAAGCTCAACTGCTCGACGGCGACCTTGCCGGAGGGCTTCGGCAGGTTGAACGAGCGTTCGCCCTGCGCGCCGCCGTCCAGCAGCCTCTCGACCCTGCCAAGGGCGGCCCGCGCCAGGATCAGGCTGCGCCAGAGGCCGACGATCTGCTCGACCGGCTGCAGCCCCCTGCCCAGCAGCAGGCTGGCCGCAAACATCGAGCCGCCGGTGATCTGCCGCTCGATCACCAGATAGGCGCCGAGGCCGAGGATAAGCGACTGCATGGTGAGGCGCAGGAAGCGGATCAGCCCGGACATGACCGCTGCCCGGTCGCTCGCCCGCCCCTGCTGGCCTAGCGCCAGGCCGCGATCGCGCCCCCAGCGCCGGACGAGGCCGTCGATCATGCCCATGGCGCGGATGACTTCCGCGTTCCTGAGGCTCATTTCGGTGAAATTGTAGTTGGCCGTGGCAAGGTCGTTGGCCTGCTTCAGCGGCGCCCGCACGATATATTCGTTGAGCACCGCCATGGCGATGAGAAGCAGCGAGGAGCCCAACGCGAAGAAGCCGAGCCAGGGATGCAGGAGGAAGATGATGCCGATATAGATCGGCGACCAGGGCAGGTCGAACAGGGCATGGATACCGCTGCCGGTGATCACCTGCCGGAA
>NZ_RZSR01000068.1:0-11537 GCF_004023265.1 Mesorhizobium sp. M1A.F.Ca.IN.020.06.1.1 | reverse complement strand
GTGCGAGGCATCAGCCCTGCCTGGCCGGTGCCCCCGTCGAGGCGCGGTAATTGGCCAGGATCCGGTTGGCCGCTTCCTGCGATGCCGCCGCGGACTTTCCAGCGCCGGGCTGCGCGAGGCCGGCCGCGGCAAGGCGCGATTTCTCATAGACCTCGGCGTCCGCGCCGGCCGGCTTGACCGCCGCGACGTTGGCGACGACGAACGCGGCGACATCTTCACCCGTCATGGCAGGCGACTTGGTCGCCAGGTCGAGCGCCGCCGCCATGCGACCGCCATCTCCCTTGACGCCCTCGGCGCCAAGGGCGGTCGTCAGGCGCTTGTTCTCATGCGCCACGCCGGTGGCATGGCCTTTGGTCTCGGCAGCCGCGACGGCCGCGTTGTGATCGGCTTTCGGAATGCCGGCAACTCCAATGGCTGCGGGCGCGCCGGGGTTCTCGCTCATGGATGTGCTCCCTTTCTGCGGGGTTGAGCGCCCGCCGTTCGGCGTGGAGGCGCGGGAAAGTTCGGCAAGTACGCTTTCGAACGAACCGACCCGGTCGGCGATGCCGGCGTCGACCGCAGCCTTGCCAATGAAAGTGCGTGCTTCCGTCTTGCGCGCGGCGGCTGCGGTGAGCCTGGAGCCCCGCCCTTTGGCCACCGTGCCGAGGAAGGCGCCGTAGAAGGCGTCGACTTCGGCCTGCAGGTCCTCGCGGACGGCGTCGGAAAGCGGCTCGAAAGGGTTGGCGTCGACCTTGTGGGCGCCGGCATGGATGAGGGTCGGCGTGATGCCGTCGCGGTCCAGCTGCCGGCTGAAGTCGGCGTGCAGAAGAACGACGCCGATCGAGCCCGCTATGCCGGTTTCCGTGGTGACGATCTCGTTGGCGCCCGACGCGATGGCGTACATGGCCGAAGCCGCCATGCCGTTGACGACCGCGACGGTTCGCTTCCTTGCGGCAAGATCGCGCACGAGGGCTGCCGTTTCGAAGGCGCCCACGGCTTCGCCGCCTGGCGAATGCATGTCGAGGATGACGGACTTCACAGCAGGGTCGGCCGCTGCCGACTTCAGCTGGAAGCCGATCCCTTCGTAGGAGGTCAGACCGGAGCTGGCACCGACCCAGGCGCCGCGGTTGACCAGGGAGCCGGTGACCGTGATGATGCCAACCCCGTCGCCGGTGACGCGATAAGGCACGGCGCGGCGGGCGCCGTTCTCGTCCTCGACGACCGATCCCCCCTCGAATCGCGAACTCTGGGGCGCATTGACGCCGAGCCTGCCGGCAAGGACGGAAAGCACCACCTCGGCCTTGTCACGCGTGATCAGCAGCGGCCGGTTCAGCACCCGGTCGGCGATATGGATCAGCGATGTCATGGAGGCTCCTAGCGGATGAACCGCATGGTCTTGGCGTAGCGCAAACGCTTTCCGTTCTTTGCCGAGCAGGCAGCCGCGAGGCGCATCAGTTCGGCGTCGAGCGCCTTGATGTCGGCGCCGGAAAAACGAAGCTGCTCCCGGGTCACCGGGGACTGGATGGAAAGTTCCTCGACATGCTCGCCGGCGAGCGCGCGCAGCTTGACCGCATAGAGCGCCTGATAGAGCGCGCAGGGGTCATCCTGGTCGACGGCAACGCCGTTGATGGTGACGAGGGTCGGCATCAGGCATCTTCCTTTTTCTTCGATGCCTTCTCGTCCTGGATGACGTCGTCCTTCGCGTCGCCCGGCCCCTGACCGAACGGCGACGGCATGCCCGCCTCGACATAGCGCTTGTGCCAGTAGAGCCGGCGCTCGAAGACCTCCTCCGCGTCGGCGCCGATCTCCGCGCATTCCATGTCAAGCGTCGACGTCCCGTTGAGCAACCGTTCGCTCGCCGCCTTGGCGCTCTTCTGGTCGTCGGCAGTGGCCTTGGCCGGGCCTTGCCACATTGCCCAAAGCACCCTGTCCCGGTTTGCGGAGAAAGCCTCGTAGCCACCCTTGAACGGCAGCCGGCCGGTGCCGATCAGCTCGTCCACCAGATGCTCGAAGCCGATCTGGCAAATCGGCGAAGCGATGCGATCGCGGCGGCGGGTGACAACCGGGTGCAGGGACGCCCCTTCCATTCTGGTCGAGGAATAGGTCGCGCCCTCATAGTTCATCGTGTAGCTGGCAACGCTGATGCCGATCGCGCGCGCCATGCCGCGCTGCAGCTCGTTGGACACGGGCAGGAATTGCGGCCCCGGAATGCCCGTCGACATCAGGTCGAGTTTCTCTCCGGGCGCCAGATGCGAGATTTTCGGATCGCTGCCGACCGAGATCTCGCTTTCGGCCGCCTTGTCCATGACGGCAAGGAAATAGTCGCGGAACTGGGCGCGTAGTTCCTTGCCGTCCTGACTTTCGCCGAGCGCTTCAAGAGCCTCGAAGGCCTCCGCCGACGGCTTTTCGCTGGTCAGCACCTGGGCAAAGACGGTCTGCAGGATGCCGGTCTGGATCGTCACGTCGACCAGCGTCTCCCATTGCAGGTATTCGCGAAAGGCCGCGACGAGCCGAGAAATGCCACGCACGTCGTTGCCGTCCACCGGGTCGAACACATGAGCGACCATCTGGCGCCCTTGCGCGTCATAGGCCCGATGGTCGCGCTTGACGACGATGCCGGTTTCTTTCTCGGCGAGACGGTAGGCGACAGGACGGCCGTTCGGATCGTGGATAACGCCCTGATACAGCCCCTCGAACTCACTGGTGTCCTGCACCAAAGCGGTAGGCGTCGTCAGGCACATCTTGGTGCCCGACGTAATGCCATAACGGCGGCGGTCGCCGGCGGACATATAGTCCATCAGCATCAGCGCCTCGCCAAAGACGACGTCATGGCGCAGAGCGATGTCCACCTTTTGCGGCACGATGAATTTGCCCTTGAGGTCGCATTCGCGCGCGTTCCACGCCCAACGTTTCCACTCGGCCTTCAACAGCTTGATGAAATCGTCCGTCTCCTTCCTGTCATAACCAAGCTTTGCTAGGTCCGGCATCGGATTGAGGATGAGCTCGACTCCGACGGTGTCGGCGATGACCTGGTCGACCGCGCCTCTCAGACGGCCGGAATTCTGGATGATGTCCATGGCAAGGCCGGCCGCGCGGCGCCACGCGGTGCGAACCTCGTCGCGATGATCGCGCAGCGCGGTGCCGCGCGTTGACAGGATCCGCGAACGGCTGTCGCGCAGATACCCGGCATTTGCGGACGGACGAGGAGCGGACGCGCCTTCCCTGCCGAATATCCGCTCCAGCAACTTCATGCGCGCCTTTTCCATTTCTCGCGACGGGCTTGCGAGACCTCGTCCGTCGTCGATTCCGTCGGGTCCGTGGTCTCAGGCTTCGGGGCATGGCGCAGGCCGTGAAGCAGGTCCGGCTTCGAAGCCGGTCTCAGCCGCTCGCGCAGGGCCGCCCAGTCGTCGGCCCTGTTGGTCGACAGCCCGAGCATTTCCGCCATCGCCATGGCGTAAACCTGCGCGTCGAGGCAGTGATTGTCCGGCCGCAGGCGTTTCCATTCCTCATGGAACTTGCCGCGCACGACCTCGGCGACGAAGGCCTCCGCCGTGAGCTGCAGGAAATATTCCTTCGGCAGGAAGTCGCCGAAATGCACGTAGCCCGGCGGATCGGCCGGCTCGCCGGAACGCAGGCCGGGCTTGTGCAGATTGGCGAACAGTTCCGACTTGAGGCCCCATGTGCCGACCGGCCATAGCATCGCGCTGCCGAAACGCTTGCGCTTGCCGCGCTTGGTGACCGACTTCTTGGCCGGGACGCTGATTGCCGGCACACCGCGTCCGCCGACGCCCTTGACAGCATAGGCATTGGGGCGCCGCCGGCACCATTCCAGGACCTGATTGGTGCGGCCGCCGTCGCCGCCGTCCACGGCCAGTGCCTCGATCCGCCGCCAGCTACCGAAAGCGTCGTGGAGCGGCTTGGCGAAGAACTCACCGAGCTTCGTCCAGGCGCCTTCGCCGGCGTTGTCCGTCGCACCCTCGAAGAAGCGGACGCCCAGCACCCAGCATTGCCGGTCCTCGCCAAAGGCAACGACGAGGGTCCAGATGCCATTGTGCTGCACGTCGGCGCCGGCGACGAGAATGAGCCCATCGGCAGGGATCTTCATTTCCGCGAAGGGTTCGCGGCGCTCCATCAGCCGCTCGTATTCCGGCGCGTTGCCCTTCACCTTTGCGGGAAGGCCGTACACCAGATTGAAAATCCCCTTGTCGCCGAGACCGCCGGCCTTGGAGTGGTTGAGTATGTCCTCGGCGATCGCTTCGTAGCTCATCATCAGCGAGATGAAGGCATCGACGTGGAAGCCGGGGTGCCGGTCAGGACCGGTCAGGGTGGCGATGTAGCGTCCATTGCGGACGCCGATGACCCGCTCGGTTTCGGTGATGATGTGCCCGCAATGCGGGCAGACATAGAAGCTCTTGTGCGGATGCAGTCGATCGAGATGGAACCCCTCGTGGGCCTGGACGAACTCTCCGCCACATTCAACGCAGGCAATGTTCCAGAAACGCTGGTCGGAGCGCTTGAAGGAACGGTCGATCCGGCAATGCCCGGGCAGGTCGCCCAGGTCGTCGCCGGTGTCGATCTCCGGCGTCGACAGCTCGAAGATCTTGAAGGCCTTCGTGCGCCGGAAGGCGGTGAAGCGACCGAAAAAGAGCGTTTCCGGATCGTCGCCGCTGACATGGGTCTGCCACTTGGAGACCTCGTCCTTGACGCCGTAGCGCGTCGTCTTGCCCGAGAGATCGGTCGCCACGTTGGCGTTGGCGAGCATCAGCGATCCGCCGGCGAAACGCTTCTCGTAAATGGTCGAGCCCGAGCCGGACCGGCTCACGGCCGGGAAGATCACCTGCTTGCCAGTCTTCGCCTGCCAGGCCTCGATAAGCGGCTGCAGCTTCTGGCTGTTCATGTCCTGCAGGAAGTCGATCGACGGCAGGCCGTAGATGGTGTTGTCCGGCGCCGTGTCGGCGATGTAGAGCGACCAGGCAAGGGCGAGGATCGAGACGCCCGTCTGTTGCGATTTGCGCACCGTCACCAGATTGCAGGGATGCTCGAGCGACAGGCAGTCGGCGATCTCACCTAGATATGGCGCGTCTTCGAGCGCCCAGAGTTCCCCCTTCTTAGGCCCGTCGACAAGCACGATGTTGTCGGGCAGCCACTCGCGAAAGCGCGCCGGCGGGCGAGGCCTGATCGCCTCCGCAAGCGCCATGCCGGCAAGGCGCAGCGCGCCGGGATGGCCGAGCCCGAAATGGACGCTCACAACTCCTCGTCCTCGAGCACCTCGTCATGCTCCGCGGCTTTCTCGACGATGGCGCCGAGCCGATCGGCAATCTCGGTGTTCAACTCGAAAGCGATGCTGCGCAACAGCACGCGCAGCCCATGGGCGCCTTCTCGCGAAACTGCCAAAGCCATGTCGTCGGCCTTGTTCTGCAGACGGGCGATGCTCGACTGGATCTCACGGCCGCAGACGGTCAGGGCTTCACGCATCCGGTCGGCGCGGACCAGCTGGCCGATATGCTCCTGCCGACGCAGCTTCTCGCGTCCGACTTTGAGCCAAGCTTCTTGCCGAAGCGCTTCGTCGCGCGACGTGCTGGAGTTGGCCGACGGAGCCGACGGCGCGTCCTTGCGAGCGGCCGCAATCTTCTCGGAGCTAGCGAACTCGCCGCGGTAGTGATCGTAGTGCGCCAGCGAAAACCGCATGATCCGGTCGCGAGCGTCGCGCTCGACCGGAAGGTCATGCTCCTCGACCAGTCGCCGCACCAGTTTGGTGACGGCCTGCTTCGTGACGCCATCGCGCGCCGCGATCTCGGCGGGCGTCGCCATCACGGTTTCTTCAGACGGCATCCAGACAACTTCCTTCGAGCCGCTGACAACCCTGACAACCCAACTTTTTCGATGGTGCGACTGGCGGAAATCCAGGGGCGGGTCTGCCCGTTTGAGGTCGAGGGGCGCGGTACGGTCCCTATACCTTGGGTGGCGGCACGGCTGTCTTGCCCAGTTAGTCGAAGAAGCCAGGGAGCATGAAGCTGATCTCGTGCATGACCCTCGGCGGCAGCTCGCGGTTGGCGAAGGCTGTAAACTCTTGAGCCGTGTCGCCCTTGACCATCTCGGCCGGGATGATGACGCCTGAATCCACGAGCGAAACCGGCCTGCCCCACCTGGTCGACGAGCGATCCGGCGCGTAGACGTGGCCGCCCAAGCCCTTGGCGGTGACGCGATTTGGAAACCGACCTGCCTTGGCGAAATCACCGGCATACAGCCGCCGCGCGCCGAAGGGCGAAGCGGTCACGCCAGCCCGCGTCTCGCGCGGCTTGAAGTATTTGAGCGAGACGTCACCGCCCTGCGTGCGCATGGCATAGGCGAGCTCGCCATAGTTGGCCCGCTCGACCTTGATCGCCCTGCGGATCGTCCGGTACGGCAGGCCCGTCTGGTTCGCGAGCGTCCGCGTCAGCTTGGTGCGCAACCGATCGCCGACATGATTTACGGCTCGCGCAAGCAGCAAGCTGCGCTGCATCTCGCTCAAGCGGCCCAGCGCATTGTCCAGCCGCTTGAGACCAGACAGATCGGCCCACCTGATCGTCAGCAGGCCGTTCACGCTCGTACTCCCAAAATGAAAAACC
This sequence comes from Mesorhizobium sp. M1A.F.Ca.IN.020.06.1.1, assembly GCF_004023265.1. NCBI lineage: Bacteria > Pseudomonadati > Pseudomonadota > Alphaproteobacteria > Hyphomicrobiales > Phyllobacteriaceae > Mesorhizobium > Mesorhizobium sp. M1A.F.Ca.IN.020.06.1.1. The sequence goes on along the minus strand of NZ_RZSR01000068.1, from coordinate 4,950 downwards.
CCGGTCGCGAGGAGCGCCGGGGCGAGTTCTTTCTTACCGTGATCAGGTCTATGTCAAGTTTCTGCCGCGCGTCAACGGACGGAGGCGGTTTTTTTCGCGCGTTGATCCGCATCGTTGTGTGCCAACCAAACCCCAGGTCTGTCCTCCTCGAGCCATGGCGTCATCGTGCGATCAGAGGACACTAGCCGATGCGCGATCAGCTGCGGCCCGAGCTCGGCCTCGAGCCAGCGCAGCGCCGCGACCCAGATCTGGTAGTCGAGCCGTCCCATGATGTCGCCGCTCGGATCGGTCGAGAACTCGTACTTTCGGTAAGCGCCCTTCGCCGGCCGCTTGAGGCGCTCGTCATAGCCATGCACCTCGATGTCGTAGGTCTGGCCGTTATTGTCCGTAACGCGCTTCATGACGAACCAGGCCGGCTTGCCGCCGCGCTCGGCCAGCCGAACCCTGGCAGGGTCCGCGCCCCAGTCAGGCTCCCGCCCGAGGATCGCGGTTCCGACGACCAGGCTGACAATGCCTTCGCCGCGTTGCTCGTGCGAACGGGCGCGATAGCGCTCAACTGCGCGCGCAACGTACAGTTCGGCCAAACCGTGCGTATCCGGCCAATTCGCCAAGGCATTCCAGCCCTGCGGGATGACGACCTCGCAAGCGGCCAGCGCCGCGACCGCCCGGCCAACGGTCACCGCATCCTCGTGCGGCTCGCCCTGCTCGATCCAGAAATTGTCGTAGTCCTTGCGGCCTCCATCGATCAGCGCGCCAAGCTCGCCAAAGCTGGTGATCTTGCCCCAGGAAGAAGCCTGCAACATGCGCCAGGCCGAATGCGGATTTTCCAGACCTTCCACGCCACCCCCCTTCGGCAGCTCATGGACGAAGGCCCAGGTCAACAGCTCTTCTATGTTCACCGTCTTCATGTGCTTTCACTCCTTCGTCCCAATTTTTCTCTTATCGACCCAACTCGCTGCTCTTCGTCCCAAATCGAAAAGCCAACAAAGCGAACAAAAGCAGCAGGCTAGCCGGGATGTCGGGACGGGAGGGTCGAAAGGGACGATGAAATCCGCGCCATACATGAAACACCCGCTATGCCTCTTTGTCCTTCGTTTGATCTCATCCGCGCACGGATGAACCGAGAGAAATCGACCCCAGCGTCCCTTGCTTCCTAACCTGCTGCTTTCCCAAACCCTTTCAGTCCGGCTCCCTTCCCCAACTCGCAATCTACCGTCCCTCGCGGCCTTGGCGCCAAAGTGGGGAAAGGGTCAGCCCTCAAAGCCGTATGCCTCCGGCGAAGGGCCTGGATCGCGGCCGGGCGGCCGCACGAACTCGTCCTTGACCCTGATGCCCCGGTAAATCGTCGTGCCGCTTTTCGCCTTCCAGAAGCGCTTCATCGCGCCGTCAGGCGATCGCCATGTCAGCCGCGTGTAATCGGGAAGCTTGCGCGAGAAGGTCGACGACTTGAACTCCGCCGCACCCTCGCGGGCTGCCCAGTTGGCATAGCCGAGGTGCAGGTCACCGGGCGAAGTCTCGTCATCCTCCTTGCCAGTCACGATGCAGGCGTTGCGCAGGAAGGCGCCGATCGGATCGCTCTCTTCCCGGTATTCGCGGGTCGCGGCAAGCACGCTTTCCGGTGGTCGCAACCCATAGTTCAGGTAGTCGAGCGTTCCCCGCACCAGCCAGGCGAAGACGCCGTCGGCTTCGGCGCGCAGCTTCTTGGGCAGGTCCCGATCGATCCTGTCCTTCGAGATCTGGACTTCCCAAGGTACGAGATAGACGCGGCGCCAGATGCCGTCGGAAGTGTCATCGATGCGCGGCTTGTGGTTGCCTGAAAGCAGGATCTTGAACTGCGGCAGCACTTCGAAGAAATCCTGGTGCAGCCGCCGCACCGCGATCTTCTCGCCGCCGGTCAGCGTCTTGATCAGCGCGTCCTTGAGCTTCACGCCCATTTCGGGTTCCGATGCCGCGACCAGCCGCGCCCCAGGCAGGCGCGCGAGATCCGGCGTCGCCTCATTGCCCCCTCGCCTGGTATCGCCGGCGAAACTGTCGATCGACAGCGTCACGGCGAAGTCGCCGAAGATCGAGCAGAGCAGGTCGACGAAGGTCGACTTGCCGTTCGAGCCTGCGCCGTAGAAGAACACCAGGCATTGCTCGACTGTGAGGCCGAGAAGGCAATAGCCTGCAAAACGCTGCAGGAAGCCCCTGATCTCCGGGTCGGGCTGCACCTCTTTCAGAAAAGCGTCGAACACCGGCGCCGCGGCACCGGGCCGATACTCGGCTTCACCACTCTTCGAGATCAGATCAACGGGATTGTGGAGGTCGAGGCGCGGCTGCCACTCATAGACAGGGTCCTGCGGATCCGACTCCTCGTGCTCCATCCGCACGAAACGCAGCGTGCCGGAGCGGCAGTTGAAGGCGTAGACATCCTTGTTAAGGTCGCCCACCATCCTGGCAACATGCGGCAGCGCTTCTTTCATCATGTTGTCCAGCTTCGAGGAACCGGCCGAGCTTTTGGCGTGACGATGCCGCGACGATTTCCTCGCATTGGCGCTCTTCTGCGCCTCATTGGCGGCGTCGATGATGTCTTCCAGTTCCATCAGCCGGCCGAGCTTCTCGGCGTCCCAGTCCTTCTTCGGCGCGCCAAGGCGTTTGCGCTCCAGGCGGGCGTTCCGGCCGGCCTCCAGGGCCCTCTCTTCATCTTCGGTCGCGCTCAGCAGCGCCGCCTCGGCCGAGATCAATTCGGCGGTCCTCTGGGCCAGCGGCCGCACCACGGACCCGTCCTCGTCCTCTTTCCAGCGCGTGCCGTCGAAACCATGCCAGCCGACGCGCGCCACATGCAGGACGCGCGAGCCGTAGCGGATCAGGAAACGCCGGCCGTTCCCGATATCCGTCTCGGGCTCCAAGGCGCAGTCGCTCAGCACCGACTGCTCGTCGGGCTGTTCGGGAAGCTGCCGCCACGTTTCACTCGCGCCAAACAAAGGGGATCGGGGCTCTATCCCATAGGCGGCGGCCTGGCGCTGGGCTTCCTCGAGGACGGCGGCCACCTGATCCGGCATGGCGGGGTTCTTGCTGCTCATGCCACCCTCTTCGCGGCCTCGGCAGCCATGGAGGCGAAATCGCAGCCAGGCCGCGGCCAGACGATCGGGATCGCCCTGCCCGGCCGCGCATGCCGGGCACGGGCGCGCGCCATCGCCGCCGCGGTCACAACGCGCTCGGAGTCGCCATCGGCGAGCAGCACGAGCTCGGTGACCTGTTCGCCCACCCACATGGCGTCCTCGGGGTCCTGACCAGGTCGGGGCATAGGCCCGGCAATCATCAGCGGTCGCAATGCGCCTTTCGCATCCGGCTTCTTCAGCGTGGGATGGGCAAAGCGCGAGGCGGGATCAGCCGGGCCGGCTAGATTGCCGAGGTCGCCGGCGGCGAAATAGAAGGTGTCCTCGCGCCAGCTCTCCCAGCAGGCAAAGGCCGCGCCGTTCTCGATCCCTTCCCCGCCGACCCAGCGTGCCGCGGAAGGATCTCCGAAAAGCGGGATCAACCCGCCCTTCTTGGAGCCGCGCATTTTCTTGGTCGGCAGGGCCTCGCCCGTCGCTGGATCGGTGAGCAGCGGCCGGAACTTCGGCGGCCGCGCCAGGTCGAACCAGGTGATGTGGCAGCCAATGGCATCCAGGTCGGCATTGATGAAGGGCGCGACCATCGCCGGCCCAGAATGGAGCTTACTCGGCCGACCGCGCTGATCGCTGCCGTGCCAGTAGGCCAGCTCCGAAGCGCAGCGCAGCCATTGCGAGGCGCCAATGCGGCCGCAGCCGCGTGCCTCGAGATAGTCGACGACCAGCCGCCCGAACCGGCCGACGCGTGCAGCGGCCTCGTAGATAGACCTGGCCTTTTGCCGCTCCCGTTTGCGATAGTCGATCTGCCGCCCGGCGCGTTCAGCCAACTGCGCTTCATTCAGCCGCCGGCGCTCTTCAAGTCGCCTGTGGCGAGCGATGGCCTCGGCGGCGTGTTCCTGGCCCGCCTCGCTAGGAACTGGTCGGTCGAGCACAATAGAGCACGCCTCCAGCAGCGCTTGGCGTCGATGCAGGTCGAGGCCTTCGCAATGCGCCACCATGCCGATGCCGTCATTTCCGCCAGCACCGCCAGCCCGGCAGTTCCATTTGTTCTTGACGGTGTTGAACGCAAAGGTGTCCGTGCCTCCGCAATGCGGGCATGGCTGCGGGTGCTCGTGCCGGCGGCCGGTGAATTTCAGGCCGAGCCGTTTGGCGGCGTCGTCGATCGAGACGTCGCGGGCCGCCTCGACGAACTGTTCAATGACGAAGCCACCAGACTGCATGCTCAAAACAGCGGCTCCTGTTACTCTTTTCCGATCCCCTCGCCGCCACGCGAGAACGTGCCTTCCTCCGCGGCAAGCGCCCGCAACAGCCGCGCGGATAGCCCCAGCCGCGCCCGCACCTGCTCGATGCTCTGGCCCATTTCGAACAGCAGCCGCACGCCCTCGGCCTGCATCGGTAAAGGCAGCTTGAAGAGCGTCGCCGCGTCGATGCTGCCGGGCGTTCCGAAGATCGCTTTTGCAGGTCTATCCAGCATCGCAGGTGCTCCCTGTTTCAGTGCTCGTCCCGTGAAACATCGCGCCGGCATCGCGCGGCGGCGGCAGGTAGAAGGCTCGGAAGGAAAGCCTCAGCCAGTCGCAGACGGCGATGACCTTGGGCGCCGAGACGCTCTGGCCGTTGCAGATGCGCGAAAGGTCGGAAGCGCTTACCCCGATGTCGGCGGCGCAAACGCGCCAGCCGCGACCATCTTCCTCGAGCCTCGCCCGCAACAGCTTGCCCAGCTCGCGATAATCATAGGCAGCGAGCCTGACCATGCCTGGCCTCCTTTTTGAGAAACAGCGACGGCTCCTCGCCGATCCAGGCGCAGAGCGCCAGGAACTCGTCGGCGCCCGGATCGCGGCCGCGAGCGGCGCGATAGACG
>NZ_RZSR01000691.1:0-3314 GCF_004023265.1 Mesorhizobium sp. M1A.F.Ca.IN.020.06.1.1 | reverse complement strand
GCCTCGAGCAGCATGGTCAGTCGTTTCTTTTCCGCCGTCTGCTCGGTGACTGCAGCGGTAAGCCGCGCGCGTTCGGCCTCGATCGAGGCCGTCACCCGGGTCTGTTCCTTGAGATCGGCGAGCAGCCTGTCGGTCTGCTGGCGCAATTCCGGCACCACGGCGCCGAGCAGGATGGCACTGCGCACCGACGACAACGCGTCCTCCGGCTTGACCAGGATCGCCGGTGGCGGATTGAGCCCCATGCGTTGCAGCGCGCCGAGCACCTCGGCAAGTACGTCGCGCCGCGCCACCAGCGAAGCGTGCAGCTTCTCTTGCTCGGCCTTCAGTCCTTCCAAGTTGGCGCCGATGTCCTCGATGTCCTGGCCGAGCTTCTGCTCGGTCATCGCCGACTGGATCAGCGCCGCACTGATCGAGGCATGGTCTTTCTTCACCGTCGCGACGTCGGCGGCAAGCTTGGCCAGCCGCTCGGAGGACAAGGAGATTTCCTTGGAGACCTGCTCGTATTCGACCCGGCTCTTGTCGGGGTCCGGTGCGACATCGAGCGAATTTTCCGCGGCCATAGCCGGCCCGAGCGCGATCAGCGCGGCGACTAGTGTCAAGCCGCAGCGGCTGCGCCAGGCGCGCGTTCTCGAATTCCAGCCTTCAGACATCAGGCCTCGACTCTATCCGCCGCTTCGTTAACGAACCATCAACCATGTTGGAGCACCCGCAACAACCGTGACGTCGGTTCATTGAGGCGGAAATCGGTGCAAGCGGACGTGATCCCCAGCTTTCGGGGTCACAGCGCGAACGATGACTCACGAGCGGTGATAGGGATGCCCGGCAAGGATGGTGGCGATGCGATAGAGCTGTTCGCCGAGCATGACGCGCACCAGCTGATGCGGCCAGGTCAGCGCTCCGAACGACAGCACCAGATCGGCCTCTTCGCGCAAGGATTTGTGATGGCCGTCCGCGCCGCCGATCGCGATGACCAGCGCCTTGCGGCCGCTGTCGCGCAACTGGCCAATGCGGGCCGCTAGGTCCTCCGAGGATAGCGCCTTGCCGCGTTCGTCGAGCAGGAACAGCACGTTGCCTTGCTGCAGTTGACCCTGCAGCTTCTGGCCCTCCTCGCGGCGACGTTCGTCGGCGCTCTGGCCGCGGCTCTCGGGTGTCTCGACAATGCCGGCAAATTCCAGCCCGACCGCGGGCCCGCTCTTGGCGAAGCGCTCGAAATAGCGGTCGGCGAGCTCTCTCTCGGGGCCGGTCTTCATCCGGCCCACGGCATGAACGGTGATCTTCATCCTCGCCTCGGCGAGCTCTCGATCGGCGCCGGACCGGAACGGTCACGGCCCGCGATACGGCTCAGTGCAAGGTCTCTTCCTCGAGATCCGGCGCCTGCCACATCTTTTCGAGATTGTAGAACTCGCGGACTTCGGGACGGAAGACATGGACGATGATGTCGCCGGAATCGATCAGGACCCAGTCGGCGCTGGCCAGCCCTTCGACGCGCGCCATGCCGAGACCGGCATCCTTGAGCGCCTTGAGGAGATGGTCGGCGACAGCCGAGACATGGCGGTGCGATCGGCCCGATGCGACGACCATATAGTCGCCGAGGCTCGATTTACCCTGGATATCGATTGAGACGATGTTTTCGGCCTTGGAGTCTTCCAGACTGGCAAGGACTGTCTTGATGGCGAGGGAGGCAGCATCGCTTCCGCTGATCCCGGCCGGCGAAGGCACGATATCGGCCTTCTTCCGCAGTGCTGTTCTCAGTGTGTTTCCTTTCCCAATAAGAACAACCAAATCACCCGGCAAATCAGGTGACCCTGCTTAGATAGGCAGAGTTCCATTGCAGTTTCAAGACGGGCGCACTCTCAGGGCGGCCTCGGCAGGCCGGACAGGCCCTCGGAAGGCTGAAAAGAGCGGAACCCCTGCGCGCCGCATGGGTTATCGGCACACCGGACAAAGGGGATTCCCAACCATGCCAATCGACCCGCAGAGCGCCCTCATCACGATTCAGGCCGGGCTTGCGCAGCTCAGCTCGCTGATAGTCTCCTATTCCTTCTCGGCAATCGGTGCTGTGATCCTTCTGGTTGTCGGCTACCTCGTTGCCGGCCTTGCCGAGCGATCGATCTATGCCGGGCTCGGTCATATTCACGGCTTTGACGAGACGCTGCGCCACTTCTTCTCCCAGGTCGTCCGCTACGGCATCCTGATCCTTGTCGTTATCATGGTGCTCGGCCAGTTTGGCGTGCAGACGGCTTCGATCATCGCCGCGATCGGCGCTGCCGGTCTGGCGATCGGCCTTGCACTGCAAGGTACGCTGCAGAACATCGCCGCCGGCATCATGCTGCTTGCGCTGAGGCCGTTCCGCATCGGCGAATATGTGGAGGTCGGTGCGATCGCCGGCTCGATCGAGGAGATCGGCCTGTTCGCGACCAAGCTGCGCACTGTCGAAGGCATCTACATTCTGGCGCCCAACCAGACGCTGTGGAACCAGCCGGTACGGAATTTCACCCGCAACGGCGTCAGGCGCACCGATATCAGCTTGAGCATCGGTTCATGGAACGACATCGACCGCGGGCAGAAGACGCTGCTTGCCATCGCCAATGCCGAGAAGCGCATCCGGCGCGAGCCGGCGCCGATCGCCTTCATCGCAGGGCTTGGCGAGAGCACGGTTTCACTGACCCTGCGCTACTGGACTTCCGCGGCCGACTATTTCGCCACCCAGATCGACTTGACCAAACGCGCCAAGCTGGCCTTCGACAACGAGGGCATTTCGATCCCCCTGCCGCCGCCCGAGATACCGTCCCCGGAAGTCCGCAAGCAATAATCTCGTCAGTCCTTGGCCGGCTTTGCCGGCTCCTCCGGCGCGAAGGCGAGCTCCACCGGCAGGGGCGTCTGCGCCGACATCGGCGCGAAGCTGCCGGTTGCGGCAGCAGGCATTGGTCGCGCCGCAAACACCCGCCACAGCACGAACAGGCAAAACGCGGAAGCGATGGCGATGCCGACATAGATGAAGGTCCCGGTGCCGAAGACGGCGGAAAGCGCCGTCACGATGCCGGGTACGATGAAGCCGGACAGCGACCAGGCAAAGAGCAGCGAACTCGACAGCGCCAGCAGCTCTTCCTTCCTGGCGCGATCGGCGGCGTGGGCGCTGGACAGCGAATAGATCGATTCCGATGCACCGTCCCAGATCAGATAGATCGCCACCAGGGCCATCAGCGCGCCGCCGTCGAAGGCGATGGCGAGCAGGCTCGCCGCCACCGCCAAGGGTTACAGCCAGGCAGAGGTGGCGCTGCTCTTGTCGGCGATGCCGGTCGGCACGCTGATCC
>NZ_RZSR01000690.1:0-3314 GCF_004023265.1 Mesorhizobium sp. M1A.F.Ca.IN.020.06.1.1 | reverse complement strand
GCCTGACGGCGGTCTTCAACCGCGGCGCTTTCTCGATGCTGGTCGAGGCCTATCTCGACAAGGCCCGCAGCCACGCGGTGGCCGAAGCCGGCGCGCTGCTGATCGTCGATGCCGACCATTTCAAGTCGATCAACGACCGGCTCGGCCACGATTGCGGCGATCAGGCGCTGAAGCTGATCGCGAGCACGATCCGGAGCCAGCTCCACGGCGCCGACATCGTTGGACGCATCGGCGGCGAGGAATTCGCGGTCTTCCTTCCGGGCGCCGACGCGACACGCTCCTTCCTGGTCGCCGAGTCGATCAGACTGCGTATCCGCGAGGCCGAGTTCGCGCCGGGCGGGCAGCCGTGCCCGCTTTCGGTCAGCATCGGCGGCGTCGCGTTCAGCGGGCCCACCACCTATCACCACATGTTTCGGGTCGCGGACAGGCATCTTTACAAGGCGAAGTCGAACGGACGCGACCAGGTGAGCTTCGAAAGCCCGCGCAGCAGGCTATCCGGCGAGGCCGCCGGCACGTTCCACTGAACGAACCCGCGCAGCAGGGAACGGAGCGCCCTCACCAGCGGTGGGGCTGAGTAGGAGTGTCGTCCCGCCTTTGGGTAGGCGTCTATTTCCACATGCCGCGCATGCGCGCGCCGAGATCGACCTTGACGCCCGGCTTTTGGCGCGGGTCGTCCGTGATCGCCGCGCTCGCCCAGGATGACTGTTCGAAAGCCGAAAGCATCGAGGCCGGGATAAAGCGGGTGCGCGAGGCATAGACGTGACGGTCGCCGCGCGCCGGCTGATTGTGCGGATAAAAGCGCTGCGGCACCACCAGGTGCAGGCTGTCCTTGGCGCGCGTCATCGCCACATAGAGCAGCCGCCGCTCCTCCTCGATATCCTCCTTGGTACCAACGCCGAGATCGGCCGGGATGCAGCCGTCGACCGTGTTGAGCACGAAGACGTTCTTCCACTCCTGGCCCTTGGCCGAATGGATCGTGGACAGGATCAGGTAATCCTCGTCGCGATGCGGCGGGCCGGCCTGGTCGCTGGTGGCGTCGGGCGGGTCGAGCGTCAGCTCGGTCAGGAAACGCTCGCGCGAGGGATAGCCCGACGCGATCTGCTCGAGCTGCAACAGGTCGGCCCGGCGCGTGATCGCGTCCTCGTGAATACGCTCCAGATGCGGCTCGTACCAGAGCCTGATCCGCTCGAGGTCGGCCGGCCATTTGGCGCCGGCGCGCAGCCCGCTGTAGATGTCGAGGAAGACCGGCCAGTCTTCGGCCGCGCGCTGCGGCGGCCGGAAGCGGGCAAGGCCGAGCGTCTCGTCGAGCGACGTCGCCATCGCCTCGACGATCTGTGAGGCGGCCGAAGGCCCGATGCCGGGCATCAACTGCAGCACCCGGAAGCCGGCGACCCTGTCGCGCGGGTTCTCGGCAAAGCGCAGCATCGCCAGCATGTCTTTCACATGCGCGGCATCGAGGAATTTCAGCCCGCCGAATTTGACGAAGGGGATGTTGCGCCGCGTGAGCTCCACCTCCAGCGGCCCGCTGTGATGCGAGGCGCGGAACAGCACGGCTTGCGCCTTGAGCGCCGTGCCGGCCTCGCGCTCGGCAAGGATCGCCTGGCAGACATAATTGGCCTGCTCAGCCTCGTCGCGCACGCTTACCAGTTGCGGCTTGTGCGACGACCGGCGTTCGGTCCAGAGATTCTTGGTGAAACGCTCGCTTGCCTCGCCGATTACTTTGTTGGCGGCGGCCAGGATCGGCTCGGTCGAGCGGTAATTGCGCTCCAGCATGACGATCTCGGCGCCTTGCGCGAACTGTTTTGGGAAATCGAGAATGTTGCGCACTTCCGCGGCCCGGAAGGAATATATCGACTGTGCGTCATCGCCCACCACGGTCAAGCCCGCGCCGTCCGGCTTCAGCGCCAACAGAATAGAGGCCTGCAGCCGGTTGGTGTCCTGGTATTCGTCGACCAGCACGTGGTCGAAGCGTGAGCCAAGGTGAGCGGCGATCTCCGGCTCGGCCGCCATCTGCGCCCAGTAGAGCAAAAGGTCGTCGTAATCGAGCACGTTCTGCGCCTGCTTGGCCTCGACATAAGCCGCGAACAGCTCCTTCAGCTGTTCCGCCCATCCTGAGCACCAGGGAAAGGCCGAGCCCAGCACCTCGCCGAGCGGCGCCTGGGCGTTCACCGCCCGCGAATAGATCTGCAGGCAGGTGGCTTTGGTCGGAAAACGGCTTTCGGTCTTGGAAAAACCGAGCTCGTGCCGGGCAAGGTTCATCAGGTCGCCCGAATCCTCGCGATCGTGGATGGTGAAAGCCGGATCGAGGCCGATCTGCTCGGCATAGTCGCGCAAGAGTCTGGCGCCGATACCGTGGAAAGTACCGGCCCAGGATAGCGCATCGGCGATGATCGCGGCATCGCGGCCCAGCACCTCGCCGGCGATGCGCTCGACGCGCTTCGCCATTTCAGCCGCGGCGCGGCGCGAAAAGGTCATCAAAAGGATGCGGCGCGGATCGGCGCCCTTGACGATGAGGTGCGCCACGCGATGCGCCAGCGTGCTGGTCTTGCCGGAGCCGGCCCCGGCGATCACCAGCAGCGGCGCGGCCACCTTGCCGTCGCCATGCACCACCGCCAGCCGCTGCTCGTCGTTCAGCCGGGCAAGATAGGCAGGAGTTTCGAAGGACGAATCACGGGCGGCGATGTTCATCGCCCATCAAGCATCGTTTCCGCTTTGTTCGCAATACAGCTAATCTCGCCCAAAGGCGGCCAAGTGGGGGGCGATGCCCGGCAGGGCAGAGGGGACGCTGTACGCGCCGGCATGTGCTGGATAGGCCGGCCATCTTCCCAACAAGCGCGAGAACGGCCGATCTACCTTTTCGGCTCGACGCCCATCGCCGCCGACTGGCGCCGCAGCGACCGCCGATCGTCCGGCGGCGCGAGATCGCCGGACGCCTCCTCGATGATCCTCATCGTGACGCGATAGGCCGTGTAGCCGAACAGGCCGACGAGCAGCAGACGGATCATGACATCTCCTCGTGAGTTAACGAGGTTCAACCGGAGACAGGCGCGTTGGTTCCCGCCGGACGGCGCAACCAAACCGCCGCCGCCTCGTTTGCTTCGAAGAAAGGGGCGAACGAGAGGAGGTCGTCATGAAGAAACTTCCTGTGCTGCTGGCTCTCGCGGCAGGGCTCGGGCTCGCCGCCTGCGACAACAGCGTACAGCCCACCAAGGCGCCAAGCGACACCGTCGACAAAAACCCGCAGGTCGACAAGAACCCGGTGCCGCAATCGACCACCGGCGGCGACCAGCCCGGCACGCCGCCGAAGCAATGAG
>NZ_RZSR01000689.1:0-3320 GCF_004023265.1 Mesorhizobium sp. M1A.F.Ca.IN.020.06.1.1 | reverse complement strand
GCGCCGGCACGTCCGGCAGCCGCCGCCCCCGCCGACCACATGCCGGCGCGCCGCGTCATCGCCTTCCTGGCGATGGTGTTCGGCATGTTCATGGCGATCCTCGATATCCAGATCGTCTCGGCATCGCTGGCCGAGATCCAGGCCGGCCTCAGCGCCAGCTCCGACGAGATCCCGTGGGTTCAGACCGCCTATCTGATCGCGGAAGTGGTGATGATCCCGCTGTCGGGCTTCCTCAGCCGCATGCTGTCGACCCGCGTGCTGTTCACGACCGCGGCCGCCGGCTTCACAGCAGCAAGCGCGCTGGCCGCGACCGCCACCAACATCGACCAGATGATCGTCTACCGCGCCATCCAGGGCTTTATCGGCGGCGGCATGATTCCGAGTGTGTTCGCTGCCGCCTTCACCATCTTCCCGCCGTCGCGCCGCGCCGTCGTCTCGCCGATGATCGGCCTCGTGGCGACGCTGGCGCCGACCATCGGCCCGACGGTCGGCGGCTATATCAGCCATGCCATGTCCTGGCACTGGCTGTTCCTGATCAATGTCGTGCCGGGCATACTGGTGGCGACGGCTGCCTGGTCGCTGATCGATTTCGACAAGCCGAACCTCAAGCTGTTCTCCAAGTTCGACTGGTGGGGCCTGATCGGCATGGCCGCCTTCCTTGGCTGCATGGAATACGTGCTGGAGGAAGGCCCGAACCATGACTGGCTGCAGGAGCCGGCCGTCTTTGCCTGCGCCATCATCATGACCATAGGCGGTCTCATCTTCTTCTGGCGCGTGTTCACCGCCGAGGAGCCGATCGTCGATCTGCGGGCCTTCAACAATGTCAATTTCGCCTTCGGCTCGCTGTTCTCCTTCGTGGTCGGCATCGGCCTTTACGGGTTGACCTACCTCTATCCGGTGTTCCTCGGCCGCATCCGCGGTTACGATTCGATGATGATCGGCGAGGCGCTGTTCGTCAGCGGCCTGGCGATGTTCTTCACCGCGCCCGTTGCCGGCATCCTGTCGAACAAGATCGATCTCAGGCTGATGATGATGGTCGGCTTCATCGGCTTCGCCACCGGCACATGGTGGATGACGCATCTCACCGCCGACTGGGATTTTTATGAGCTCTTGATCCCGCAGATCCTGCGCGGCTGCTCGATGATGCTGTGCATGGTGCCGATCAACAACATCGCGCTCGGCACGCTGCCGCCGGAGCGGCTGAAGAATGCGTCGGGCCTGTTCAACCTGACCCGCAATCTCGGCGGTGCCGTCGGCCTGGCAGTCATCAACACGGTGCTGATCGACCGCAATGCCTTTCACTATGCAAGGCTTTCCGAGCATGGGCAGTGGGGCAGCGAGGCCGCGCAGACCAAGCTGCAGAACATGACGTTGACCTTCCAGCAAAACGCCGGCCTCGACGCCACGACCGCCGCCATTTCAAAGCTGTCCGGCATGGTGCAGCAGCAGGCGGCGCTGTTGTCCTTCATGGACGTGTTCATGATGCTGACCGTGCTGTTCGCCTCGCTCGGATTTTTCGTGCTGTTCATCAACAAGCCGACACAGCAAGGCGGCGGTGGCGGCGGAGGCCATTGAGGAGCCGGAACCCCCGCCTGGCGTCCTCAACGCGTGACCCCGGAAATCGTCGCCGATTTCCGGGGTCATTTCTTTGGACAGATCGCAGTCCGCTCAGGCCGCGGCGGGCTTGAAGGTCAGCGCCACGCCGTTGATGCAGTGGCGCAGGCCGGTGGGCGGCGGGCCGTCGTCGAAGACATGGCCAAGATGACCGCCGCAACGGCGGCAATGCACCTCGGTGCGCGTCATGCCGAGCGAACGGTCTTCGGTCTTGCCGATGGCATTGGGGATCTCCTGCCAGAAGCTCGGCCATCCCGTGCCGGAATCGAACTTCGTTTCCGACGGATAGACCGGCAGGTCGCATCCGGCGCAGGCGAAGATGCCCTTGCGGTGTTCGTTGAGCAGCGGGCTGGTGCCCGGATATTCGGTGCCCTCCCTGCGCAGCACGTCGAAGGCGGCATCCGAAAGGATGGCGCGCCATTCGGCGTCGGTCTTGGTGATCTCGAAGGTCTCGGCGGCCAGAGCCGGCTTCGCGCCGCCCATGTGCAACGCCGCTCCGGCTCCGATTGTGAGGGCAGTGGCGGCGGCACCGCTCCAGAGAAAGTCGCGACGGTTCATGGCCTTTCCTCCTGACGTGATCTTACAAACTAGGACGCCACCGGAAAAGCAAAAGCCGGTGACGGTTCGCGCGCCACCCCGCGTCGACCCATGCCCTGGCGATGCGGAGCGGCGCTTGACGGCAGCACGGATCGTGGGAGGGAGACCGTGCGGCCGGCGCGGACATACGCCACTTCGCCGGCCGCACGCGCTTTGTTACATCTTCGGCAGAAGAACCTTGTCGATGACGTGGATGACGCCGTTCGACTGGCGCACGTCGGCGATTGTGACATGAGCGACGTTGCCGTTCTCGTCGGTCGCCGTGACCTTGCCCTTTTCGGACTTCAGCGTCAGGGCGCAGCCGCCGACGGTCTTGACCTCATGCGCACCGCCATCGGCCTTGGCCATCTTGGCGACGTCGGCGGCCAGCGCCTTGGCGGCAATGACATGGCAGGTAAGGATCTTGGTCAGCTTGTCCTTGTTCTCGGGCTTGAGCAGCGTCTCGACGGTGCCGGCCGGAAGTGCAGCGAAGGCCTCGTTGGTCGGGGCAAAGACGGTGAAAGGACCGCGGGTCTGCAGCGTGTCGACCAAGCCGGCGGCCTTGACGGCGGCGACCAGCGTGGTGTGGTCCTTCGAATTGACGGCATTCTCGATGATGTTCTTCTTGGCATACATCGGCGCGCCGCCGACCATCGGATTGGCGGCATAGGCAACGGCGCCAAGCGCCGAAAGGCCGATTGTAGAGGCAAGCAGAAGGGTGGCGAGTTTACGCATTGTATCAGTCTCCTCGGGTTGTTTTCCCCATCCTTGGGGACGCGAGGAGATACGAGGCGTCAAAAACTTAGTTTCGCGAACTTCGAAGATTTTTTATTCGTCGGCCCGGATGGAAACGTACCGCGTCTAGGCGCACGAAAGCGCTGCTGCCGACACATGTCGGGTGGATAGACTTCGGATAGTCTCCAATTCTTTTCCGAAATGTCGTCAGATGCCCTTCAGATCGCCGGCGGCGACGACGGGGCCGGTCGGCTGGCCGGTCGGCGAACCGCCGGCCGGCTCGAGACTGACGGCGAGCACGGCGCCTTGCGCCAGCTTCTCCTGCACGGCCGGCGTGACGGCCATGCGCGCGGTCTGGCCGGCCGGGATGACGCCCATCGAGACCGGCGCAGTCT
>NZ_RZSR01000688.1:0-3324 GCF_004023265.1 Mesorhizobium sp. M1A.F.Ca.IN.020.06.1.1 | reverse complement strand
ACCGCGACGACGCTTTCGCTGCCCTTCAGCGAGTGGCCTCCGGCGACGACCAGCGCCGCCATTGCCGGAACCGCCACAAGCGCCAGGGCAAGATGGAGGACCCGCACCAGCCCGGACCTACTGGCTTGCCCAGACGATCCGCGCCACCCACTCGACCTCGCTCATCGGGATATCGCGGTCCGGGTGAGCGGGGTTGAGCGAGACCAGCACAACCGACTTCGCGGTCTGCCGGTCGAGCACCTTGGCCATCACCTCGCCGGCGGTGGTCTTGACGACGACGCGGTCGCCCTTGCGCGTCGGCGCGCCCGGCTCGACGATCAGCACGTCGCCATTGCGGTAGAGCGGCAGCATGGAATCGCCCTGGACCTTCAGCGCATAGGAGGTTTCCGCCGCCCGCGCCGGAAGCTCGACCAGATCCCAGCCCTGCCCTGAGGGATAGCCGGCATCGTCGAAGAAACCGCCGGCACCGGCCTGGGCGAAGCCAAGCAGCGGCACGGCCATACGCGGCGGCGGCGCGGCGGAGGCACCGTGACCCTCAACCAGCACGGTGAATTCTTCCAGCGAGGCGCCGGTGGCCTCGATGATCTTGGCCAGCGATTCGGTCGAAGGCCAGCGCGGCCGGCCGTCGGAGGACAGGCGCTTGGATTTGTTGAAGGCGGTCGAATCGAGGCCCGCGCGGCGGGCGAGACCGGAAGCCGAGAGCGAATAGCGTTCGGCAAGAGCATCGATTGCGGCCCAGACGCGATCGTGTGAGAGCAAGTCCGCTCTCCTTCGAAAAACAGGAAAAAATGCCTCACTGCTGTCTAACGCGCGACCATTCAATTGTCCACCGGCGCGAACAGCGGATTGCAGAGAAAGTCGCCGCTTCCGCAAGATTGACGGGCTCGATCCTGAGCCGGGCGCCGGCACCGACCATGTCGCCGCGTGCGCGATGCATCGTTCGACCCCGGCCGAAACGTCTCGGTGCGCAAGCTTGGTAGGGTGCGGTCCTCGAATTACGAAGGACTGCTCATGTTGCCGAACCACCAATCCATCGCCCGATCCGTTCTGTATTTTGGGACGCCTGTCGTCCTGATGGTTACCCGAAACGATGACGGCCGCGTGGGCCTTGGGTTCATGCGTGGTCCTCGGCTTGAGTTCGGCGGCCCAGGGCGCCATCAATCTTCTGCGGGATGGCGAATGCACCCTCAATTTTCCCGCGGCCAGCCTCTGGGCGAATGTCGAACGGATCGCGCGCACCACGGGTGCGAATCCGTTCCACCCCATAAGGCCGAATTGGGGTTCGTTCATGAGGCCGACAAGTTCGCTTTAGGCGGTTTTGCGATCCAGCCCAGCGAATTGATCCTGACGCCGCGCATCGCAGAATGTCCCCTGCAGTTCGAAACACGCCTGCTGACCTGCCATCGCAGCGCGAAGCAGCAAGGCGCATCCTCGACGCACCTCATCATGGAGGTAGACGTGCAGCGAGTACATGCGCACAGCAGCATGCCGGGAACGAACCACATCGACACTGCGCGATGGAATCCGCTGTTCTATGTGTTCCGGCACTATTTTGGCGACGCGGTCGATCTGGGCAAAACCTTCCGGGCCGAACATTGAACGCTTGCTCGATCAGGCCCGCTTGGCCTCTTCGCGCAGGTTCCGGTGCGAGATCATGAATGCCCGCTCAGGCTCGGTCGGCGGGCGCGGTTCCGCCGAATTGCCGAGCGCCGCGACGACCTCCTCAATTTCGAGAAAGCGGCCACCGCGCCGGTCATAGACGCCGCCGGTGGTCAGGATCAGCGCCGCCGTCTCCCCATTGTCGAGGACGAAGCGGTGCTTGCCGATCACCGAAGTGCCTTCCCAGGTCTCGATCGACGACACCACCTCGAAGCGGCTCCACAGCCTGATCTCGCGCACATAGGCCGATTGCAGCCCGCCGATCATCGGCGCCCAGCCGTTCCGCCGCGCGAGCGCGACAAGACCGACGCGAAGAAAAACATCGATACGGCCAAGATCGGCCAGCATCATGTAACGGGCATTGTTGAGATGGCTGTTGAAATCGATGTCGGTCGGCAGGCAGCGAAAGACCAGCCGGCTCTGATCGCCGATTTGATAAGGGCCACGGCTACGCGCCGTGGCCATCATGCGCGCGAGGCGCCCCCAAACATACATCGGAGTTCGTCAGGCGGCCTTCTTGACCTCGCCCTTCTGGTAAGGGTCGAAGCGCTGGTAGAAAGTCTCGCCCTTCTCGGCCATGTCGAGCAAAAGCTTGGGCGCCTTGAACTCGGCCCCGTATTTCTTCTGCAGGCCCTTGGCGATCTTGACGAAACGCTTGGCGCCGATGCCGTCGATGTAGGAGAGCGCGCCGCCGGTGAACGGCGCGAAGCCGAAGGCGAGGATCGAGCCGACGTCCGCCTCGCGCGGATCGGTGACGATGCCCTCCTCCATGACGCGCACCGCCTCCAGGGCGATGGTGACCAGCAGGCGCTCTTTGAGCTCCTCGTAGTCGACCTTCTCGGGCTTCAGCTGCGGATAGAGATCCTTGAGACCCGGCCACAGCTTCTTCTTCGCCGGCTTGGCAGGATAGTCGTAGAAGCCCTTGCCGTTCTTGCGGCCGAAGCGGCCATGCGTGTCGACCATGGTGTTGATCAGCGCCATCTGCTTCGGGTCGACGGCTTTCTCGCCTAGATCCTTGATGGTCTGCTTCATGATCTTCTGGGCAAGGTCGATCGCCGTCTCGTCGGTCAGCGCCAGCGGGCCGACCGGCATGCCGGCGGCCTTGGCGGCGTTCTCGATCATCGCCGCAGGGACGCCTTCGATAAGCATCTTGTAGGCTTCCGACATATAGCGCAGCACGCAGCGATTGACGTAGAAGCCGCGCGTGTCGTTAACGACGATCGGCGTCTTCTTGATGGCGCGTACGAAGTCGATCGCGACGGCGAGCGCCTTGTCGCCGGTCTTCTTGCCGAGGATGATCTCGACCAGCATCATCTTGTCGACGGGCGAGAAGAAGTGGATGCCGATGAAGTTTTTCGGCCGCGCCGAGTTCTTCGCCAGCGAGGTGATCGGGATGGTCGAAGTGTTCGAGGCAAAGATCGCCGAGGACTTCAGCGCCGCTTCCGCCTTCTCGGTGGCGAGCTTCTTCACGCCTGAATCCTCAAACACCGCCTCGACGACAAGATCGCAGCCGGCAAGGTCGGCATAGTCGGCCGTCGGCGTGATCAGCGACAGCAACTTGTCTTTCTCTTCGGGCTTGGCGCGGCCCTTCTTCACCTGGTCCGAAATCAGGCCGTCGGAATGCGCCTTGCCCTTCTCGGCCGACTCCATGTCGCGGTCGAGCAG
>NZ_RZSR01000687.1:0-3330 GCF_004023265.1 Mesorhizobium sp. M1A.F.Ca.IN.020.06.1.1 | reverse complement strand
GACCACGCCGCTGCTCACCACTTCCTCCGGCGCCAAGATGGGCAAGTCGGCCTCCGGCGCTGTCTGGCTCGATGGCGACATGCTGTCCCCTTACGAATTCTGGCAGTACTGGCGCAACACAGAGGACGCGGATGTCGGGCGCTTCCTGAAGCTCTACACGACGCTGCCGCTGGATGAGGTCGCGCGCCTCGAAAAGCTCGGCGGCTCGGAGATCAACGAGGCGAAGAAGATTCTCGCCACCGAGATCACCGCCATGCTGCATGGCCGCGAGGCGGCCGAAACGGCTGCAGAGACCGCGCGCAAGACTTTCGAGGAAGGCGCGCTCGCCGACACGCTGCCCAGCATCGACGTCGCCAAGGCTGATCTCGAGGCCGGCATCGGCATCCTGTCGCTGTTCGTCACCGCCGGGCTCCCCGGCTCCAATGGCGAAGCGCGCCGGCATGTCCAGGGCGGTGCCGTGCGCCTCAACGACCAGGTGGTGACCGACGACCGGCGCGTGGTGACGCTTGAGGACCTGGGCGCGGAAGGTGTGGTGAAGCTCTCGTTCGGCAGGAAGAAGCACGTTCTGGTGCGGCCGATTTAGTCGGGCTGATCACCGATATTCGAAGATTGAGCGAAAAATTCCCGGCGCCACCACCGACAGCGGATTGATGTTGAGCGTCGGCTTGTTGGCGTTGCCGCGCAGCCGGTAGGTGACGCCGATCAGGCCGCGGTCGCGGCCGTTGCCGAGCAGCGGGCCGAACAGCGGCAGTTCGCCGAAGATGCGGTTGAGCCCATAGACCGGCATGAAGGTGCCGGTCATGTCCATATTGTTGTCTTGGTCGTAGAGCGTGCCCTGGAAAGTCGTGCCGATGCGCGGACCCCGCAACAGACCGTTTGCCAGTCTGAGATAGCCGGAGCCCTTGTCGATCTCGGCATAGCCGCGCTCGAACTGCACCCTTGAGGTGTCGATGTTGGCCTTGACCGCCTGGTTGAGGCTGCGCGTATCGCCGGCCGGCCTGGTCGACACGATCGACGCAAGCTTCGGCTCGTTGACGACATAGAAATTGCTGGCGTCGACCTGGCCCTTCATTGGTCCGTCGGCGTCGCCCGCCAGCGACAGCGTGATGGCCCCGCCCTCCATATGCTCGTAAATGTTGAGGAAGCGCAGGATAGCGCCGGCATCGGCCGATTTCATCGTGAGGGACCGGCCGCCGTCGCCGGTGGTGTTTCGGACGGCAATGGCGGCACCCGAACTCGCCGTCGCGCTGACATCGAGACCATTCACCCGGGAGCCGGCAGCGCTGTAATTCAGCTTGAGGTTCGACAGCACCTCGTCGTGAAAGCCGGTCAGCGACTTCACGTCGGCGCTGACCGAGATCGCGTCGGCGCCGGCGCCTTTTGTGGCTGTATCGACGTCTGAGGTGAACTGTTTGATCAGCGAGCGGGCGTCGAGAGAGTCGCCGCTGACATTGACCGCATAGCTTTTGCCCGACCGTTTGACCGAGACCGCGACGTCGTCTCCCCTGTTGAGCGCGACCTTGCTGAACCGGGCCGAGGACAGCGCCCCGTTGACCAGTGTCACATCGCCGTCGATCGAAAAGCTCTTCCCATCGAGATCGAAGTCGGACAGCGTGGTCGTGCTGCCGGACTTTGCCATCGTGAAGGTGACCTTGGCCGGAATGCCGGCACCCTTGCTCCATCCTGCCCAGGGGATGTCGAGCCTTGCGTTGGTCAGGTCGGCCGACACGTTCTGGACGCCCTCGCCGCTCTTGTCGATCGCCACCTTGATGGTTCCGGAAAGCAGCGGCGACAGGCCGGGCATTGCTGCAGCGCGCGTCTTGTCGTCGATCACCAGCGCGACCTTACGGCTACGCGGCGGGCCGCTGTCCTCGAGCGGCTCGACCAGGTCGAGCTCGGCTGGAATGCCGTTCAGCTTCGCCTTCGCCGATATCACCGCACGGTCGGGGCTCACGGTGATCGACCCGTCGGCCTCGGTCACCATCTGGTCCTCGAACGGCTTGGCTAAGGAAAGATCCTGGTAGTCCAGCGCCACCAGCCAGTCGAGCCTCGAGGTATCTACGCCGGAAGTCAGCGGAATGTCGGCCCGCACATGCCCGGTGACGGTGCCGCTCAAATCCTCAGGCGCAAGCCCGACATGGCGCATGGCGTTGATCGGCTCAAAGGAGGCGAGTTCGGCGATCGCCGTGGCTTCGCCAGCGACATCGATGTCGAGAGAGCCGATCACGGGCGAAACATTCGCCTGCTTGATCGTCAGTGTGCCCCCGCTTGCCGCCACGGTGCGGCCGCTCGGCATAAAAACGCTGCCCGAGGACAGCGTGATATCGACATCGTTGCCGTGGAAGGCAACGACACCGACCGCATCGCGGATCGGCGGAATGCGCCCCGCGGTATCGAAGCGCGAGCCCTCGACCTGGAAGCGGCCGAACACCTCGTCGCCGGAAAGCGGAACGCCGTTGCCGAGCCGCCCAGGAACGACCTGGAACTGCAGGTTGGCGTCGACCACACGGCCGCCGAACAGGTTGTCTAGCACCCAAAGCCGCGCGTTGCGGGCGGAGAACCAGGGCCACAATTGCTTCACATGCGAAACCGGCATGTCGTGTACATTGAGCGACAGCGACACACCCGGCGGGCCATTGTCGATGAAGGCGAGCGACGCCGTGCCCAGCACGTCGCTCGAACCCCCGGAGCGGACGCCGATCTGCTCGGCGACGAGCTTGCGGCTCTTGGTCTGGTAGACGCCGGCGACCCGGGCAAGAAACTGAAGCGCCGGCTCCGGCGATTCCGAAGGCGCGAGCGTCGAGCCGTCGCTGACAAGGTCATAGCGGTAGGACGGCTCCTCGCCCGCGGCTGCCGGTTTCGGCCCGACCGAGCCAGAGAAATCGAATGTCGAGCGGCCGGTCCTGATCAGCAATTTGTCGACCGAGACCTTGTTTGATCCCGCGACCAATGTGGCCCTGGCATCGACGTCGGCCGGCAGCAGCCCGCGCGAGCCGAGATCGAGCACCGAGCCGCCGAGCGACAGCGACGCCGTCAGCCGCGACGGCGTGTCGCCGGACGCCTCGACGCCCGAAAGCTTCAGCGCAACAGAACCAAGCTTGCCGCCCTGGGCGGCGAAGTTCCCGCCGCTGGAGCTTCCCTGAGCGGGCGTTACGCCGACGTCCGCTATCGCGACGGCGGCGTCCAGCGATGCGATCCGCCTGGCGCTCGGATCGCGCGCCGCGGAGGCGCTCAGGCTTACATGTCGGCCGTCGACATCGGCTTTTGAAGACAGTTCCATGCTGCCTGTGCCCGTCTGCCCAACCGTGGCCTCGGCGACGGTCAGACGCC
>NZ_RZSR01000686.1:0-3339 GCF_004023265.1 Mesorhizobium sp. M1A.F.Ca.IN.020.06.1.1 | reverse complement strand
GGTCAGCACATTGCCGTTCTCCGCCAGCTTCAGCTCCCGCTCGTGCAGCAAGCCGAAGCGCGCGGCATAGCCGTCGTGGCGCGCGACAAAGCCCTGCACACCCTTCTGGTCGATGCGCTTGCAGGG
This sequence comes from Mesorhizobium sp. M1A.F.Ca.IN.020.06.1.1, assembly GCF_004023265.1. Classification (NCBI taxonomy): domain Bacteria; kingdom Pseudomonadati; phylum Pseudomonadota; class Alphaproteobacteria; order Hyphomicrobiales; family Phyllobacteriaceae; genus Mesorhizobium; species Mesorhizobium sp. M1A.F.Ca.IN.020.06.1.1. Next base: position 3,213 of record NZ_RZSR01000686.1, on the reverse strand, counting down.
CGCATGCTGCGGGCCGCCGATCAGCGGCGAGCCGAGCAGGTCGCTGACCCGCAACGAGTGACTGAAGCGCGCCGAGGACGTGTCGTTGACGGTGGCTGTCGAATGCGCGGCGGTGGCGCGGGCGAGCGGCCGGAATTCGGCCGCGCCATAGGTATCGATGCCTGCGTTGACGATGAAATGCTGGCGCCCGGAAGAAAGCTCGAAAGCGAGGCAGCCGGCATGCGCCGCGTTGGAGATGTCGACAGGCGGCGGCAGGCCGGTGTCGGCGATCACCGTGACGCCGCCCATCGACAGGCGCTCATAGCCGGAATGGGGCGCGTGCAGCAGCGGCGCGCCGACCGTGTCGTCATGACGCAGGATGGTGGCGATGCGATCGTGGATGGTGGCGCCCATGCCGTTGAAGCGGGCAAGGCTGCCGTCCTGGTGGCGGAAGAAGCGCAGCGCCGGCAGCATGCGGTCGATGGCGTTGATCAGCGCCGGCGGCGGCGCCTCCGCCTGGTTGGCATAGGTCTGGCGCAACGGCAGAAGGTCGGCGAGCAATTCCAGCACCGTCATCGGGTTGCGCGAGATGTGACCGCCGTCCGGCAGGATCTGGTGGTCGAGCTCCTCGGCCAGGTTGCGCGTGGCGGCGCGCAGCGCCGAGGCCGGCGCGGGCAGCGACAGGGTGGAGAAGGCGAGCGCGATGCGAGCGCGCAGCCTGTCCTTGCCGTCCGGCATCTCGCGCGCCATCGATCTGAGATAGCGGATCTGCATGGCGAGCGATTTGAGGAAGGCGCGGTAGAACGGGAATTCGGCGCCTTGCAGCACGACCGAGGAATGCTGGAGCCAGGCAATCACCCGCTTGGCTGTCGTGCCAGGCTCCCAGGCAACGCCCGATATCTGGTTGCCGTGCATGACGATCCAGTCCGAGACCAGGGCGCGAGCGTTGGCGGCGGCGAGCTCGGTGCCTGCGGCGCGCATATGGCGCAGCCAGCGGAAGCCGTGCAGCGACTTTTGCCAGCCGCGGTTGGGCACATTGATCTGGAAAGGCGATTTGCCGCCGGTCTCGACCATGTGGCCGGACAGCGGATAGCGGCCATAGTAGATTTCGAGCGCGATCTGCGGGTCGGCAAGCTTCAGATCTGGCGGCGCGATGAGGACGCGCTCGGGCGTGCGGCCGGAATAACGCCAGCGATAGATAGGACCGGCACGAAGGCGCCGGCGCGTTTTGCGCCAGAACTCCCTCGCGACAAGCGTCCAAAGACGCGTCGTGCTGCCGGCAGCAAGTGCCAAAACCCCTCCTGATAGTCGTCAGCCCCTAAGCACAAGCTTATATGATTCAAGAACTTATGCGAAGGCGGATTTCCACGAAGTGAACCCCTTCACGCGGCCATGACCTGGGCATCGCTAAAAAAGTCGGCAAGATTTATGCAATAACGTCCTAAATCGTCCTTCTCATCCGGGCGGCAAAGAAGCCGTCGAGCCCCGAAACCCCCGGTGAATTCAGCACCAAATCGGCGGGGGGGGTGCGCAGCGTGCCATCGGGCGTGAGGAAGGGATCGAGGCCGGCGAATTCACCCGCTTGGATCGGATCGGCGATCACGCCGCGAGTTCCGGCAAGGAAGACGCGATAAAGCTCCTCGCCCTCGATCGGGTCGAGCGAACAATTGGAAAAGACGAGCCGTCCGCCCGGTTTGACGAGAGTGACGGCGTGAGCGAGCAGGCGCCGCTGCAGCGTGGCGAGCTTCTCGACATCGGCCATGGTTTTGGTCCACGGCACGTCGGGATGCCGGCGCACGGTGCCGGTCGAGGAGCAGGGCGCGTCGAGCAGCACGGCGTCGAACGGCTCCGCCGGCCGGTAGTCGAGCAGGTCGGTGTGCGCCAGTTCGGCCGAAAGGCCGAGGCGTTTTAGGTTCTCACCCAGCCTGGCCAGCCGGTTCTTTGAACTGTCGACGGCGGTGACGTTCGCGCCGGCGAGGATCAGCTGGGCCGTCTTGCCGCCGGGCGCGGCGCAAAGATCGGCGATGCGTTGTCCCTCGATGGCGCCGAAAAGGCGCGCGGGCAGGGCTGCCGCCGCATCCTGCACCCACCAGGCGCCGTCGGCGAAGCCGGGCAGATCGGTGACGCCGGTCTGCAGCTTCTCGACGCGCACCGTGCCGGTCGGCAGCACGATGCCGCCCAGCTTCTCCGCCCAGAGCGAAGGGTCGGTTTTAACGGTGAAATCGACCGGAGCCTCATGGCGATGGGCAGCAAGAATGGCCTCCGCCCTGGCGGCGCCATAGGCTGTGGCCAGTCGGTCTGCGAACCACTGGGGCGCCTCGGTCGTCGCGGCGAGCGTCGGCGCCAGCTCGGCGCCCTTGGCACGCGCCAGCGAGCGCAGCACGCCGTTGACGAGACCGGAGAAACGCAGCGTGCGTGGGTCGGACTTGGCGTGGGTGACGGCGAGGTCGACGGCGGCGCTGTCGGGGATGTCGAGAAACAGGATCTGCGCGGCGGCCACGTGCAGGATGTGCGAGAGCACGGTGGCGTTGGCCGGCAACGGCCTTTCCAGACGCCTTGCAAGCAGTCCGGCAATGGTCATGCGGTGGCGCAGCGCCGTGACCAGAATGGCGCGCACCAATGCGCGGTCGCGCTGGTCGAGCGCCTTGTATTGCGGGTGGCCGTGCTCGTTGTCGGTCAGGCCGTCGAGCGGGGTATGGGCATCGATGACGGCGGCAAGCAGGCGGGCGGCCGCCTTGCGCGCCGCGAGGCCGGCGACCGTGTCGCTCGCACTTGCGTCACCTCTGCCTTGGGTTTGCGGTCGGCGCTTCGCTCCGCTCACGACCACGGACCTTTGGATCCTGTGCCGCGGGGGCCGGTCGGGTTGCGACCCCAGGGATTGCGCTTCGGCCGCTCCGGCTCGGCCGGCTGGCTCCATGGTCCTGCCTGCGGCTCGTCCGGCTGGCCTGGCGCAGGGGCTTCGCGCCGCGCGGCTTGGGCGGCACCGCTCATCTCGCGCGCCATCTGCTGCAGGGCGGCGATGCGGTTCTCTGTGCTCGGGTGGGTCGAGAACAGATTGTCCATGCGCTCACCGTGCAACGGATTGATGATGAACAGATGTGCCATCGCCGGATTTCGCTCGGCATCCGGATTGGGAATGCGCTCGGCGCCGCGCGCGATCTTGTCGAGCGCCGAGGCGAGCCACAACGGATTTCCGCAAATTTCGGCGCCGCGCCGGTCGGCCTCGTATTCGCG
>NZ_RZSR01000685.1:0-3342 GCF_004023265.1 Mesorhizobium sp. M1A.F.Ca.IN.020.06.1.1 | reverse complement strand
GCCTGGCTGCCTTCGCGGCGGCCTTGGCTTCCTTGTCGCGGGTGGATTTCAGGATTGCCTTCTCGCTCTTCAGCGTCGTCAGGCCCGTGGCCGGCTCCGAACCGGTGCGGCCGTTCTGCGGACCGGGCTTCACCTCGGCGCCTTTGCCGGCTTCATAGAGATCGATGATCTCGGCAAGGCGCTCCGGCGTCAGGTCTTCGAACGTGTCCTTGAAGATCATGACCATCGGCGCGTTGACGCAGGCGCCGAGGCATTCGACCTCCTCCCACGACAGCGTGCCCTTGTCGTTGGTATGGAACTGGTCGTGATGGATCTTAGACCGGCACACATCCATCAGCGCTTCCGAGCCGCGCAGCATGCAGGGCGTGGTGCCGCAGACCTGGATATGGGCGCGGGTGCCGACCGGATTGAGCTGGTATTGCGTGTAGAAGGTCGCGACCTCGAGGCCGCGGATGCGCGGCATGCCGAGCATATCCGAGATCGTCTCGATCGCCGCCTTCGTCACCCAGCCTTCCTGTTCCTGAGCGATCATGAGCAACGGGATGATGGCCGACTGCTCGCGTCCCTTTGGGTATTTGGCGATCCACTGCTGTGCCGCCGCGGCGTTCGCCTCGTTGAAGGCGAAGGAGGCTGGCTGGACGCTGGCATCTGCGAGACGGCGGACTGACATTTAGCGATCGACCTCACCAAACACGATGTCGAGGGAGCCAAGCACGGCGGTGACGTCGGCCAGCATGTGGCCGCGGCACAGGAAATCCATGGCCTGCAGATGCGCAAAACCCGGCGCGCGCAGCTTGCAGCGATAGGGCTTATTGGTGCCGTCGGAGACGAGATAGACGCCGAACTCGCCCTTCGGCGCCTCGACAGCCGCATAGACCTCGCCGGCCGGCACGCGATAGCCCTCGGTATAGAGCTTGAAATGATGGATGAGCGCTTCCATCGAGCGCTTCATCGCCGAGCGCTTCGGCGGCACCACCTTGCCGTCGAGGTTCGACACCGGTCCGGCGCTCTCCTTGCCGAGCAGAAGTTCGACGCACTGGCGCATGATCTTGGCCGATTGGCGCATCTCTTCCATGCGCACGAGATAGCGGTCGTAGCAGTCGCCGTTCTTGCCGATCGGGATGTCGAAATCCATCTCGGAATAGCATTCATAGGGCTGCGCCTTGCGCAGGTCCCAGGCCGCGCCCGAGCCGCGCACCATCACGCCCGAAAAACCCCAGGCCCAGGCGTCGGCGAGCGACACCGTGCCGATGTCGACATTGCGCTGCTTGAAGATGCGGTTGCCGGTGAGCAAGGCATCAAGGTCGTCGACCGACTTCAGGAACGGATCGATCCACTTGCCGATATCCTCGATCAGCCTCTGCGGCAGGTCCTGATGCACGCCGCCTGGCCGGAAGTAGGCCGCATGCATGCGCGAGCCGGAGGCGCGCTCATAAAACACCATCAGCTTCTCGCGCTCGACGAAGCCCCACAGAGGCGGCGTCAGCGCGCCGACGTCCATCGCCTGCGTCGTCACATTGAGGATGTGCGACATGATGCGGCCCATTTCGGAATAGAGCACGCGGATCAGCTGGCCGCGCTTCGGCACCTCGATGCCGAGCAGGCGCTCGGCCGCGAGCGCGAAGGCATGCTCCTGGTTCATCGGCGCGCAATAGTCGAGCCGATCGAGATAGGGCACCGCCTGCAGATAGGTCTTGGCCTCGATCAGCTTCTCGGTACCGCGATGCAGCAGGCCGATATGCGGATCGACGCGGTCGACCACCTCGCCGTCCAGCTCCAGCACGAGACGCAAAACGCCGTGCGCAGCAGGGTGTTGAGGCCCAAAGTTAATGTTAAAATTGCGGACGGAGGTTTCAGCCATTGTGGCGCCTCAATTTGGCTTCGCCTTTTCATCGCCCGGAAGGACGTAATCCGTTCCCTCCCATGGGCTCAAAAAGTCAAAGTTTCTAAATTCCTGCTTCAATTCCACCGGCTCATAGATGACTCGCTTGGCCTCGTCGTCGTAGCGAACCTCGACGAAGCCGGTCAGCGGGAAGTCCTTGCGCAGGGGATGCCCTTCAAAGCCGTAGTCGGTGAGGATGCGGCGCAGGTCCGGATGGCCGGAGAAGAGCACGCCGTAGAGATCATAGGTCTCGCGCTCGAACCAGTCGGCGCCGGGATAGACGCCGGTCAGCGACGGCACCAGCGTCTCCTCGTCGGCCTGGACCTTGAGGCGGATGCGGACGTTCTGCTTCGGCGACAACAGGTGGTAGACGACGTCGAAGCGCTTGGCACGCGACGGATAGTCGGCGCCGCAAATGTCGATGATCGAGACGAACTGGCAGCGCGGGTCGTCGCGCAGAAAGGTCGCGACCTCGGTCAAGTTGCCCGGCTCGACGCAAACCGTCAGTTCGCCATAAGCAAGCACCGTTTCGCCGATGCGGCCGGAGAGCTTCTCGCCGAGATAGGTGGAGAGTTCGTGCAACGCCAAGGCCATTGGTTCACCGTTCGATCGTGCCGGTGCGGCGGATCTTCTTCTGCAACAGGAGAATGCCGTAGAGCAGCGCTTCGGCGCTCGGCGGGCAGCCGGGGACATAGATGTCGACCGGCACGATGCGGTCGCAGCCGCGCACCACCGAATAGGAATAGTGATAATAGCCGCCGCCATTGGCGCACGAACCCATCGAGATGACGTAGCGCGGCTCCGGCATCTGGTCGTAGACCTTGCGCAGCGCCGGCGCCATCTTGTTGGTCAGTGTGCCCGCGACGATCATGATATCGGACTGGCGCGGAGACGCGCGCGGCGCGACGCCGAACCTCTCTGAGTCATAGCGCGGCATCGAGGTGTGGATCATCTCGACCGCGCAGCAGGCGAGACCGAAGGTCATGAACATCAGCGAGCCGCTGCGCGCCCAAGTGATCAGCGCCTCGGTCGAGGTGACAAGGAAGCCCTTGTCGGCCAGCTCATTATTGATCTCGAGGAAGAAGGGATCGTCCTCCCCCACCGGCCTGCCGGTGTTGGGATCGATGATGCCCTTGGGCTTCGGCGCGACGAGGGTGCCTGAACTGTCGTTCAATCCCATTCCAGCGCTCCTTTTTTCCATTCATAGGCAAAGCCGATGGTCAGCACCGCCAGGAACACCATCATCGACCAGAAGCCGAGCATGCCGAGCTTGGAGAAGGACACCGCCCACGGGAACAGGAAGGCGACCTCGAGATCGAAGATGATGAACAGGATAGACACCAGGTAGAAGCGGATGTCGAACTTCATGCGGGCGTCGTCGAACGAGTTGAACCCGCATTCATAGGCGGAAAGCTTTTCCGGATCGGGATTGCGGTAGGCAACCAGGAACGGCGCAACGA
>NZ_RZSR01000684.1:0-3345 GCF_004023265.1 Mesorhizobium sp. M1A.F.Ca.IN.020.06.1.1 | reverse complement strand
GCCTTGACAGTTCCGCGGCATCCGTGGCGATGAGTTCGCGGAGGCTTTCGCCCGCGGGGCTGCTTTGGCTGACCTTGTCCAACACCGGCCTCTCCTGATCTGCGCATTTTGGCCAAGAGGCGACAGAAATGCGCTGATGAAGATGGACTGATTCTGGACGACCGACAAACCCTTTTTGGTTAATGAAAGGTTAACGCGGCCAAGCTGCTAGGTGAGTCTGCGTCGGCCTGCAATTGTAAAGAATCAAAGCGGAGCACTACTGTGTCGGCTAGATATTTGTCGCCGGAACGAGCATAGGACTGCACGGCGGGAGCCATTGGGCCACACCGCTCCCGCCTTGATAGATGGCAGTTTGACGAAACTATTCGGAACCGTCGGTTGCTCGGCAAAGCCGTAACCCTCATCATTGGCGGCGGTTGTACGTGTGCAACTCCCCTGACCTGGTTGGTAGTCGAAATCGTTGCCGCCCAGAGAAATGACGCGCCTCGCCGACGATTTTTCACGCTGACTTTCGTAGGCACGTCGGTCCGAGGCGGCAAGCTTGCGTTGCTGAACCGGGCGTCACCGCTTTGCAGCCGAATGTTGTACGCGTCGTGGGGAATTCCAGAATTTCGGAGTGCTCGCCGACATGGGTGTCGAGCGTACTTCCACGCAGCCTGAACATGGATCACGCGCACGGCACCAAGTTGTACATGTACAACGAATGCGACTCCTGCATCCGCCTGCCCCTTTTCCGACGAACTTTGGCTGACCGGCATAGACCACATAGGAACCCTCACCATGCTGCATATCCCAGGAGGGCGCAAAGACGCGATAGTGGCCGTGCTAGAGGGTGCACGGTCGTATTACCCGCAAGATCTATCCGCTCGTCTTTGAACCCCGGCCCTTATTGCTCTGCGGCGCCCGCGGCGTCCCCTCGACTGGAATATCCTCCGAGGAAGATAGAAGCTGCGTACGGCCAGAGATTGCGAGTCCCACGACCTGCGCAATATCCGGAACTGTCCTCCGGCTAGACGTATCGGCCACCCAGATCTTGGCCGGCGTCACACAGCAGGGCCCGTTCGAATTTGCTTCGTCCGTGCCGCCAGGAGCGTGAGCCGCGGGCAGGCGCGAAGGCTGCCTCCGATGATGATGGAACTCCAGTGCTCGCTGCCGGGCAGGCGAGGGACCATGATCGTCGGGTCGCATGCGGCTCAGCGTCCACGGACCCTATGGGACCCACACCATACCAATTTGCTGGCTCGCTCGCCGCTCCCTAAGCGCGCGCAAGGCAGGAGAGTTGCACACCAAGAAGATCAGCCAAGCCACAGTGGCATCACAGATCTGGCATTGGCCCACGCGAAGCGGCCACAGTCTATGCCCCAGGACGCCAAACAGGTTTCCCGAGGCTCGACGCCTATGTAGTCGTCGCAACCTTCATCGCTGCAAGGCACGCAGGGCACCTAGTCCGGGATTCGAGCACTTGGCCAGCGCCAATTTCCTTCGACAACAGTCGGTCTGCAGGCACCTAATTCCCAACGCTCAGCCTACCATTTCTCGCCGGCTGCAGAGACGGGCCTTGGCACATTTGCAGAATACCGATCGCTATTCCACCGCCGGCTTCCGACTGCGCAAACCAGTGGGCGGCGGTTGCACACGTACAACTGCAATGTGGTCCAATGTCGTTTGGGCCCTTGAACGCTTATGCTCATCGTCCAGCCCGCTGCCTGCCCAGCACGCTGCCATCTATGTGCGGCCCAGTAACCCTAATAGTTCGTTAACAACATGGGGCGTGCATGCCGGTCTCGACGCTAGTTACTCGGGCCGGGAAGGGGAGGGAGGTCTATCCATCCTGACATGAATTTATTTGGCGTCGTGCTAACAGTGTCGTTGAAAGTGCGGTCCCTAATCGGGCTTGCCATGATATGAAGGAGAAATCACACGTCCAGGATTAACCGCCGCGCTGTGCTTTTCCACTCAGGCAGCGCCATCTTTGCCTCGACACTTACGGCGGTGGCTCACGCCACTGATGCCCAACGCCCGCAACAGGAGCCCTCTTGCGAACTGCGAGCATTGGTTGAGTCACACATGACCGCATACGAGGCGTTCGGTAAGGTCGTACAGGAAGTGGGCGGCAAGGGCCGCGACTACGACAATGCCAACCGAGAGGAGGAGCGGGCGCTCCTAGCCATCTGCGCCTATCCTGCTATTACGCAAGCCGATCGTTTGACCAGACCCCGATACCTTCTGGAGGTCGAGGCGCTCGACCTGCCAGAGCAGATGAAGGCTCTTATTCACTCGATCATGTGAAAGGGATGAAGCCGACCGCAGTATAACCGGTCAGCCTCCATCAAATCGTCCGAAGTTCGCCGGCTGACGTCTTTCCAGAACGCTTGTCCTGCACCAGTTCGTAGCTAATCCTCTGGCCATCATTGAGGCCACGCAAGCCGGAGCGCTCCACGGCAGAAATATGCACGAACACATCGGGGCCGCCTTGATCAGGCTGAATGAAACCAAATCCTTTTTGGGAGTTGAACCACTTCACTGTTCCCGTAGCCATACAAGCCCTCTCTGAATAACCGACCACCGATCGCCGACCTTTCGGCGCAACCAGCACCCAAACATATTCCACGACTGTCATCCATTGCCAATATGCTGATGCCCCTTGGTCCCGGACCGGCTAAATCCAATACGGGAACCTGACGATTAGACGGTCACTCATCAGCGCTAACTGATTGATAAGGCAACATTATCATTCGTTTTGTATGCCCGACAAGCTGTGCGTTTTGGCACGAAAATCTTGGCATAAAGCGCACGGGCATTTTATCGTCGGAAGCATGATTCGCCTCGACCCCGCGACCGCCAGTTCCGCTGCGCTACCCACCGTTCCGGCCTGGGCGCTTGCCGCCGGCGGCGGGGCAAGTGACGCCGACGTGGCCTTCGAGGCCGGCGCCGCCCTGGGCGCGCTCGACAGCCTTGCCCGGGCGCAGCCTGCCTGGGCCGGCGCCTGGCGCCAGCGGCTGGCGCTCAAATGCGCCGCCGCCAGCATGCGGCTCGCCGGCCGCGCCGAGGATGAAGCCGCCCTGCGCGACGCCTGGCAGCTCTGCCCGGCCGGCGCCGATCCCGGTCCCGCCGGCGCCATTTTTGGCGCCTGGCGCCAGCTGACGCTGCAGCCGTCGCCGGTTAGCGCCGATCGGCTGGCGAAAGGGGCCGAGATGCTCGGGCTCGCCTGGGACGACGAGGCGCTCGCCGACCTCTGCACGAAGATCGAAGACGTGGCGGGCTCGCGGCGGCCGGCGCCGTTCGCCGCCGCGGCGATCGCCGCCCATGTCGTCGCCCTGCGGCCCGACGCCGAGCTGTTCGCCT
>NZ_RZSR01000683.1:0-3353 GCF_004023265.1 Mesorhizobium sp. M1A.F.Ca.IN.020.06.1.1 | reverse complement strand
GGCAGGCTGTTCGAACTCCCGCCCGCGTGCGTCGAGATAGGTGACGCTGACCGCTTTCTTGCGGGTCGAGTCGAGATTGACCTTCAGCACGATCGAGTTGGTGCGCAGCTCGAAATTCGGGTTCTTCAGCGCCAGCGGAATGACGGTGAAATGCGGGCTAGCCTTAGCATTGGCCTCGCAACCGAAACGCTCGCAGAAGCCGCAGTAGTGGCATTGGCCGAACGCCACGCCATCGGGATTGACGTAATCGCGAGACGCGTTGGACGAGGGGTTTGGGAAGGGATGGTAGCCGAGATTGCGGGCCGCCTTCTCGAACATCACCATGCTCTGCGCGGCGATCATTGGCGGGTTGGGATAATCCTCCTTACGCGCGCGCTCGAAGATATTGCCGCCGTCGATTTTCTTGCCGTTGAGATTGCCGGCCTTGCCGGAGGTGCCGCAGGTCTTTTCGAACTTGTCGTAATAGGGTTCGAGATCGTCATAGGTGATCGGCCAGTCCTGCAGGTGCATGTCCGAAGGGATGATCTTTTCGCCGTACTTGTCGACGGTCCGGGTGCGCGCCTGATGATCCCATTCGAGCCAGCGCCAGGTCACGCCGTTCCAATGCACGCCGGCACCGCCGACACCCTGCCCTGGCAAGAACGAGCCGAGTTGACGCATCGGCAGCGCCGTTTGCGATTCACTATTGCGGAATGTGATGGTTTCCCGCCGCACGTTCTGCATGAGGTCGTGGCGGGCGGCGTAGCGCAGTTCGTCGTGGATTTCAGGATCGATGAAATCCGGATTGGTGTCACGCGGGCCTCCCCGCTCAAGGGCGACGATCTTGAGCTTGGTGGATGCAAGCTCCTTGGCAATGATGCCGCCTGTCCATCCAAGACCGACAATCAGCACATCGACCGGGTTCAGTTTGGTGGCCATGTCAAAGTCTCCTTTTTCTTGCGGCGATCAAATGAGGTCCTGGATGCCCTTCGGTTCAGCCTTGTAGGGCTTGTTCCGGAACGGCTCGATCTTGTCCGCGTACATGGCATCTGCGCCGGGGAAGCCGATCATCTTCCAGGCAGCCGCGTCCTTGTTCCCGCCGTACATCGGGTCCGCGAAATAACCCTCGATCGTGAGCTGCAGAAGGAGGCTGAAGAAGGTTGCAGCGGGCACCGTTGGAAGCTCGATCTTCGTGGCCTCAAGGTCCGCCATAATGGCGGCGCGGTCCTTTGCCGAAAGGGCCGCGAAGCTGTTCTCGTGGCTTTTCTGTACGACGGCATTGACGTCGGCGATTCCCGCCCGGATCAGCTCCGAGGGCGTCATCGGCAATTGATATCCCTGCCCGGGCGTACCCTCGCCGAACGGCCCTTCCAGATAAAGCCGGTCGCCCTTGCCGTATCCGCTGGCCATCTGCCGGTCGATGTATGTCGCCACGCCAAGCTCCTTGGCTCCGGGACCGGCCGCATCCTTTGGAATGAGCGTGTCGACCGCCGCCTCGACGAAGGCGGATTCGTCGACATTGAAGAATTCGTAGCCACTGCCTCGGGCACGAGGTTCGGCGGCGTGATGGTGCTTCGTGTCCGTGGCGGCAGCTGCCACGATCTCGTCCGCCGATGTGGATCCGCCAAACGGCAGGGTGCCCGCTGCCGCGCCGGCTGCGCCGAACAGTTTTAGAAAGTCACGACGTCCGACATCGCCTTGGCCGTTCTTTTCTTTCGTCGACATGATCGCTCCTGTGACACCGCGGGCAAAACGGGGGTGAGGATGGAGAGGCCTATGCCCGCTCCATCCCGGCGCTGCGCCGCATTCAGCGCTCAATCCGGTGAGTATTCGGAGAGCCTAATGTTCGCGCCTACTATGTGGCAAACGAAATTCATTGACATTTAAGCGCAATTTTTATGCTATTAGCGGTCATGGATATCGAACTCGCTCGCACCTTTGTTGAGATCGTCTCGACCGGGAGCTTCATTCGCGCCTCGGAGCGCTTGAACGTCGCCCAGACGACCGTCAGCGCACGGATCCGCAACCTCGAGCAACAATTGGGCCGACCACTCTTCGTTCGCCACAAAGGTGGCGCTTCGCTCACGCCCGCGGGTGAGCAATTTCTGCGGCACGCTCCGATGTTCGTCCAACTATGGCAACGCACCCTTCACCAGGTTGCCGTGCCTACGGGACGCCGGGCTGTTCTGACGGTCGGCAGCGAAGTCAGCCTTGCGCAACCTCTTCTGCTCGACTGGGTCCGCTGGATGCGCCGCTCGCTTCAGGATATCGCGCTGCGAGTACACGTCGACGTGCCACAGGACCTGATCAACCAGGTCGCCTCGGGAATGGTCGACATAGCCATCATGTACGCGCCCCCACACAGACCGGGCTTGAAGATCGATCTGCTTCTTGAGGAAAAACTGGTTCTCGCGACCACCAACCCCGAAGCGCAACTCTTGGACGGATCCGATTATGTCTATATGGATTGGGGGCCGGATTTTGAGCTTCATCACGGCGTGAATTTCCCGAGTGCTGCGCCGGATCTTTCCTTCGACCTCGGTCCGCTCGGATTGAACTATGTTCTGGCCGCTGGCGGGTCCGGATATTTCCGAATGAGCTCTGTGCAACCTCACATAGAAGCCGGCCGGCTTCATCTTGTGCCTGAAATGCCCCAGTTCTCCTATCCGGTGTACGCGGTGCAATCCGCGAGTGCGGATGAGAGCGTAGTAGGTCCTGCCCTGTCAGGATTACATGCCGTTGCAGGCGGCGACGTTAAATTCTAGTCATTCTTGACGAGGCTTTGACATCCGGTCGGATTGACGGGAACAGCAGGTCGACTGTCGTCCCAATCCCCGGCTCGCTTGCAATGCGAACATGGCCGCCGATCATACGCATCAATGCGCGCACTTGCGGCAGCCCCATGCCGGTACCTTCCTCACCCTTCGTGGTGAAGAAAGGATCGAACGCGTTTCGCAACACTTCGGCGGTCATGCCGCAACCTTGGTCCTTGACGCTAACGCAGACATAGGTTCCCGGCCCCGGCGGATCGGGTGTCGCGGTCTCCTGCACCAACGGTCCGGTGATGACTCTGATCTCGCCGCCATTTGGCATGGCATCGCGCGCGTTGACGACGAGATTAAGCACTGCGGTGTCGAACAATGCGGGATCGATCAGGCAGTCGGGAGTTTCTGCACCGAGTTCAAGCTCGACGCGCACATCGGGTCCGCCGCCGTACCTCAGCAAAGGCGCGAAGGATCTGAGGAATTCATTCACGTCGCCAGCATGAGCATCAAGTTCCTGGTGCTTTGCAAAGGCGAGGAGCTGCGAGGTCAAATCGATCCCGCGATTGATTCCTTCTCGCGCCAGCGTGATGCAGGCCCTCACACGGTTGG
>NZ_RZSR01000682.1:0-3359 GCF_004023265.1 Mesorhizobium sp. M1A.F.Ca.IN.020.06.1.1 | reverse complement strand
CAGCCTCACCATGCGCAAGCTCGATCCCGCCTTCATCGGCCGCCACCTGGCGCGCGTCGGCGCCAAGGCGCTGGCGAGTGTCGGCGCCTACCAGATCGAGGGCGAGGGCATCCAGCTCTTCGAAAGGATCGAGGGCGACTATTTCACCATCGTCGGCCTGCCGCTGTTGCCGGTGCTGAAGGAGCTGCGCGCATTGGGAGCGATCGATGGTTGAGAAGCGGGCCTTCGTCACCGGCCACCCGATCGCGCATTCCCGCTCGCCCAAGATCCACCGCTACTGGCTGGAGGAATACGGCATCGACGGCAGCTACCAAGCAATCGACGTTCGGCCGGAGGATTTCGCAGCATTCCTGAAATCACTCGGCGAGAATGGCTATCGCGGCGGCAATGTCACCATCCCGCACAAGGAAGCAGCCTTCGCCTTGGTCGAACGCCGCGACGAGGCCGCCGAAGCCATCGGCGCGGTCAACACGCTGTGGCTGGAAGACGGCGTGCTGTGGGGCGGCAATACCGACGCTCTCGGCTTTGCCGGCAATCTCGATGAACACGCCCCCGGCTGGGCGGCGAATGGTCCGGCCGTGGTGCTGGGCGCGGGTGGTGCCTCCCGCGCCGTCATCCAAGCGCTGAAGGACCGGGGTCTCAACGACATCCGCATCGTCAACCGTACGCTGGCAAGGGCTGAGGAACTCGCCGACCGGTTCGGCGCCGGGGTTTCCGCGCATGGCGCCGGCGCGGTCGGCGAATTGCTTTCCGACGCCGGCCTGCTCGTCAACACCACCGCGCTCGGCATGCATGGCAACGAGATCCTTGCCGCCGATCCGGCCGGTCTGCCCGGCCATGCCATCGTCACCGACATCGTCTATGTACCGCTGGAGACGCCGCTGCTTGCTGCCGCCAGGGCGCGCGGCCTGAAGACGGTCGATGGCCTCGGCATGCTGCTGCACCAGGCCGTGCCCGGCTTCGAGCGCTGGTTCGGCAAGCGGCCGCAGGTGACGCCGCAATTGCGGCGCATGATCGTCGCCGACATCGAAGCGCATTGACATGATCGTGCTCGGCCTCACCGGATCGATCGGGATGGGCAAGTCGACCACGGCAAAGATGTTCGCCGAGGCCGGCGTTCCGGTGCATGATTCCGACGAGACCGTGCATCGCCTCTATGCCGGCAAGGCAGCACCCCTGGTCGAACGAGCCTTTCCCGGCACGACAAAAGCGGGCGTGGTCGATCGCGCAAGGCTGGCCGAGACAGTGCTGGGCGATCCCGCCGCGCTGAAAAAGCTGGAGGCGATCATCCATCCGCTGGTACGGGCCGACGCCGATGCATTTTTGGCTCGGCATCGTGCGGCCGGGGCGCCGATTGCGGTGCTCGACATTCCGCTGCTGTTCGAGACCGGCGGCCGCAATCGCGTCGACAAGGTCGTGGTCGTCACCGCGCCGGCCGAGATCCAGCGCGCCCGCGTGCTCGCCAGGCCCGGGATGAGCGAAGATAAATTCGCTTCCATCCTCGCCAAGCAGGTGCCTGACGCCGAGAAACGCCGTCAGGCGGATTTCATCGTCGACACCGGCCAGGGTTTTGATGCCGCACGTGCGGCGGTGGCAGCCATCGTCAGCGAATTGACCGGGGATAAGTCCGGCAAAAACGCTTCCTGACGGCCGCTGTCAGCAGTCCCATTGCCATTTTGTTCCGGTTTGTGATTCTGCTCTTTAGAGCGGATTGATTCGAATGCGTGAGATCATCTTCGATACCGAAACCACCGGCCTCGATTTGCGCGACGACCGCATCATCGAGCTCGGCGGCGTCGAGCTGGTCAACCGTTTCCCGACCGGCCGCACCTTCCACAAGTTCATCAATCCGCAAGGCCGCGCCATTCACGCCGAGGCGCAGGCCGTGCATGGCATCAGCGCGGCGGATCTGGCCGGCAAGCCGACCTTCGCCGAAATCGCCGAGGAATGGCTGGCCTTCACCGACGGCGCCAAGCTGATCGCCCACAACGCCACTTTCGACCTTGGCTTCCTGAACCTCGAATACAGCCGGCTCGGTCATCCGGCCATCGATCCCGGCCGCATCGTCGACACGCTGGCGATCGCGCGCCGCAAGCATCCGATGGGTCCGAACTCGCTGGACGCGCTTTGCCGCCGCTACGGCATCGACAACACCCGCCGCACCAAGCACGGGGCGCTTCTCGACTCCGAATTGCTGGCCGAGGTCTATATCGAGCTCATCGGCGGCAAGCAGGCGGCACTGGTCCTGGAAACCGTGGCCGTGCAGGTGAACGGCAGCGGCGAAGTCGCCGATATCGACATTTCGATCGGCGCAAGGCCGATCGCGCTGCCGCCGCGCCTCACCGAGGCGGATCGGGCGGCGCATGCCGGGCTGGTCGGCACGCTCGGCGAAAAGGCGTTGTGGCTGAAGGTGGTGGCCGCAGGGTGAGCGGGGCGCTCCGGCGCCAACCGACGCGATTGGCCGAACCGCCATCCCTTCATCATACCCGGGCTTGACCCGAGTATCCATGCCGTGACCCTTGCCGCGGAGCGCAACGGTGCAGAATTCTGTAATCGCAGCAGCGCCTTAGCGTCAGGGCATATGTTCTAACGTCGCTCCGCTCCTTGCTCGGCCCCAGAATGACGACCTAACGAATGTCGTCGCTAATCCAGACGTCTCAAGAAAAAGCCCGGCGCGAAGCCGGGCTCTCGATACGATGGGTGGCGAGCCTCCTCAGCTCACCTGGACCTTGCTGGCGGCCTGGTCCTCGGCGATGCGCTGCTGGAACATCTGCGCGAAATCGATCGGGTCGAGCATCAGCGGCGGGAAGCCGCCGTTGCGGGTGGCGTCCGCGATGATCTGGCGCGCGAAGGGGAAGAGCAGCCGCGGGCATTCGATGAACAGGATCGGCAGCATGTGCTCCTGCGGGAAGCCGCTGATGGCGAAGACGCCGCCATAGACCAGTTCGACGTTGAACAGCACTTCCTGGTCGAAGGAGGCCTTGGCATTCAATGTCAGATTGACGTCGAACTGCTTGTCCGAAAGCGGGTTGGCGTTGACGTTGACATTGATGGCGATGCCCGGGGCCTTGTCGCGGCCGCGCAGCGAATTCGGCGCGCCGGGGCTTTCGAAGGACAGGTCCTTCACATATTGCGCAAGCACGTTGAGCGAGGGCTGTTCCTGTTTGCCGTTGCCATTGGCGGCGGCTGCCGCGGCATCATCATTGCTGGCCATTAGCCTTTGTCCTTTTGCCTGGGCAGCATTGCTGACCGGATTGAAATCGGGGGTTCGCTATCATGCTCGGCAGGACAAGACAAGTTTTGCGCGCCGCCTGAAACTGCGCAGCCGTTTCGGGGCGACGGCGCGCATGAGACAGCTA
>NZ_RZSR01000067.1:0-11544 GCF_004023265.1 Mesorhizobium sp. M1A.F.Ca.IN.020.06.1.1 | reverse complement strand
GCGCGTAGTGCGTGCCGCGCGTTTCGGCGGAACCCGTCGCCGTCCCCGCGGGGCCTATCGACAGTTGCCCGCCGATCGGGAAGCGCAGGTCCGGTCCGGGATAGAGGAAGGTGCGCGGCACGGAGACGATGTGGGTGGGCGCATGCTCACGTGCGCCGAGTACATTGTCGGCGGCATAGCCGACATAGCCGTCGCGCTCGGCCTGCACCCAGGCCCAGCCTTCCGCAACCTCGAAGACCAGCACGTCCTCGCCGAACAGCGCCTGCGTGTTGATGCCGGCATCGGGGCGCGGAGCCTTGCGCAGGTCGGCGACGGCGGCGGTGATCCGCGCCGGGCGGCCGGCGACAAAGCGGTCGGCGGCGACTTGCCCCTTCAGCCTGGCATCGGCGAGATCGGAACGAAAGGCGTGAAGGCGGGCATCCCTGGCGGTCAAATCGGTAGTCCAGTCAAATGGGTTTATCGGTCAGACAGACGAGTTGTCGGTCAGATGGGCAGCTCATGCGCCTTTGCGACGATACCATCACCGAAGCGCTCGACAAAGAGCGCGCCCTCCACCGTGCGCCGGATCAGCACGTTGCGCTTGTCGAGCTCGTCGCGGTGGCGCGAGACCAGCTTCAGCGCGCCCATCGTGTCGAGCGCGCGGGTAATGACCGGCTTGGTGACGTTGAGCCTCGCGGCCAGCCCGCGCACCGTATGCGGCGGCGGATCGAGGTAGATGGTGAGCAGGATCGCGGTCTGGCGCATGGTGAGGTCGGGCGCGTCGTCGCGCACCTGCGACAGCAATACCTGCTGCCACAGTCGCAAGGCCTGGCTCGGGCGCATCGAGATCGACATCCGCCAAGCATGACGGGAAATTGTTTCGCTTCCGTTTCAGTCCGCGACGGCTTTTCCAGTTTTCTCGTCACACTCACCAGAAGCGCTTCGAGATCACTCGTTCCAGCGCGCGAATGCCTTGCGCTTCACCCCCCGTCAAGCCGTATGGGCGATCACTCGGGTTCCAGGCGAAGATGTCGAGATGCGCCCAGCCGGGGGTCTTCTCGACAAAGCGCTTGAGGAAGAGCGCCGCCGTGATCGATCCGGCGAAGCCGTCCGTCGTGACATTGTTGACGTCGGCGATCTTCGAGGAAAGCTTCGCGTCATAGGGACGCCACAGCGGCATGCGCCACAGCGGATCCTCGACAGCAACCGAAGCCGCAGCCAGGTCGGACGCCAGTGCCTCGTCGCCGGTGTAGAAGGGCGGCAGATCGGGGCCGAGCGCAACACGGGCCGCTCCGGTCAAGGTCGCCATGTCGAACAGCAGGGCCGGCCTTTCCTCGTCGGCAAGCGCCAGAGCGTCGGCCAGCACTAGCCGGCCTTCAGCATCGGTGTTGCCGATCTCCACCGTTATCCCCTTGCGACTCCTCAGCACGTCGCCAGGCCGGAAGGCATTGCCGGCGATCGAATTCTCGACCGCAGGGATCAGCACGCGCAGCCGCACATTCCGTTTCGCCGCCATGATCATCGAGGCGAGACCCAGCACGTTGGCGGCGCCGCCCATGTCCTTCTTCATCAGCAGCATGCCCGACGACGGCTTGATGTCGAGGCCGCCGGTGTCGAAGCAGACGCCCTTGCCGACCAGCGTCACCTTCGGCGCGTCGCTCGGGCCCCAGGTCATGTCAATCAGCCTCGGCGCGCCGGCCGAGGCGCGGCCGACGGCATGGATCATCGGAAAATTCCGCGCCAGGAGATCGTCACCCTTGACGACGGAGACGTCGGCGCCGTGCCCGGCTGCCAATGCCCGGACAGCCTCCTCGAACTCATCCGGCCCCATGTCGCTCGTCGGCGTGTTGACGAGATCGCGCGTCAGGAAAATAGCCTCGGCGGTGCGGCGCACATGCGCGCCGTCGGCGCCCGACGGCAGCGCGAAGCGCAACGCCCTGCCGGGTTTCTTGCCGTAGCGGGTGAAGGCGTAGCCGCCGAGGACGACGGCCAGCGCCGCAAGATCGGGCGCTGGCAGATCCTGAGCGAAATGCCATTCACCCTCGGGCAGCGCCCGCGCCAGGGCGCCCACGGCAAGCTGGCTCTCGCCGTCGCCGGTGCCGAACAGCGCGCCGGCGAGACCGCCACCTTCGGCCGGCAGAACGAGCGTGCGGCCCGCCTCGCCGGAAAAGCCGTTGGCCCGTGCCCAAGCGATGACGGAAGGGGAAAGGCCAGTGCCGTCGAGGCCATCCTTTCCCACCAGGTAGACTGGCAAGGCTGCTTCCGGTTTCTGGTCAATAAGTTCGACAGGCATTCGATGGTCTCCGGCCGGCACGGCGAGTCGGCTTCTTAACGATCCGTTAGGGTTAACAGAATATTTCTGTGGGAGGGAAGACGGCCAGCTTAATGGCCGCGCAGGAATGGAGATAGGCGCCGATGCCGATCAAAGCGTTGACCTTCACAAGCAAGCGTCTGGTCACCACGGCATTGATGGCGGTGCTGGCGGCCAGCGTGGCCGGCTGCGGCAGTACCAGCAAGTTCACGACCGGCTCCATTTCCCGCTCCGACAACCGGCCCCTGGAAACGATGTCGGCCAGCGAACTGCACAGTGCCACGACCAGGCTCGGCGAATCCTACGCCCGGAACCCGAATGACAAACGCATCGCCACCAACTATGCCGCGGCGCTGCAGATGGATGGCGACGCCGACCAGTCGCTGGCGGTGATGCGCAAGCTCGCGATAGCCTACCCCAAGGACCGCGACGTGCTCGCCGCCTACGGCAAGGCGCTTGCCGCCAACGGGCAGTTCGAGCAGGCGCTCGATGCGGTGCGCCGCGCGCAGACGCCGGAATATCCGGACTGGCGCCTGGTTTCGGCTGAAGCCGCCATCCTTGACCAGATGGGGCAGCGGGACGAGGCACGTCAGGACTACCGGAAGGCGCTCGAGCTCAAGCCGAACGAACCCTCGATCCTTTCCAATCTCGGCATGTCCTATGTGCTGGAGGGGGATCTGCGCACCGCCGAGACCTATATGCGCTCGGCCGCGCAGCAACCCAACGCCGACAGCCGGGTGCGGCAGAACCTGGCGCTGGTCGTCGGCCTGCAGGGTCGTTTCGACGAGGCCGAAAAGATCGCCTCGCAGGAGCTTTCGCCGGAGCAGGCGCAGGCCAATATCGCCTATCTGCGCCAGATGCTTGCGCAGCAGAATGCCTGGAGCCAACTCAAGGATCAGGACAAGGGCAAGGCGAAGGTCGCGACCAACTGACTGCCCGGCACCTACAGAGGTCATCGTTCTACGGAAACCGCGAGTTGCTCTAGCTGTTTGTTTTTTCCGCAATTCCGGACGGAAAACCGTTACACACTTTTCCTGGAATTGCTTCAAGGCTGGGCCAGACAGCAAAGCCGCGCGGCGCCTGCCACGCGGCTTCTGTCATGACTTCGATGGCTTCGCCTATTGGCTGCTGGAATTGTGCTGATCGCCAAAGATGCCGCGCTGGCTGACCTGGATGCCGGCCGGCCCTAGAATGATGGCGAACAGAACCGGCAGGAAGAAGAGGATCATCGGCACGGTGAGCTTCGGCGGCAGTGCTGCGGCCTTCTTTTCGGCCGCATTCATACGCATGTCGCGGCTTTCTGAGGCGAGCACGCGCAGCGCATGCGCCACCGGCGTGCCGTAGCGCTCCGCCTGGACCAGGGCCTGAGTCACCGCCTTCACCGAATCTAGACCGGTGCGGCTTGCCAGGTTCTCGTAAGCGACCCTGCGGTCCTGCAGATAGGAGAGCTCGGCATTGGTGAGCACGAATTCCTCGGCGAGGGCGACGGACTGAGTACCGATCTCGTCGGCGACCTTGCGAAGCGCTGCTTCCACCGACATGCCGGATTCGACGCAGATCAGCATCAGGTCGAGCGCGTCCGGCCATGCCAGTTGGATCGACTGCTTGCGTTTGGTGGCGCGGTTGTTGACGTAGAGGATCGGCGCATAGAAGCCGCCATAGGCTACAAGAATGCAGACGAACAGCTTGATGAAGGCAGGCTGCTGCGCCAGACCGCCGAGAAGGAACAGGTAGATCGCCGCGAGCGCGAATCCGACAAAGGGCAGGATCAGACGAAAGAACAGGAAGCGCGTCAGCGGATTCTGGCCGCGGAAGCCTGCAACTTTCAACTTCTGCAGCGTGCCTTCGTCGGCAAGCGCGCGCTTGAGATCCAGCCGTTCGACGATGTTGCGCATGCCGATCGACTGTTCCTCGCGCAAACCCTTGCGGCGGCGATCGGCTTCATTGGCGAGCCGCTGACGCTGCTTGGCGCGCAGCTCATCACGCTCGAGCGCCACGGTTTTCATGCGCGCCTTGAGCTGATTGCCGCCAAGCGCAGGCAGGAGCGTGAAGACGGTCGCAAAAACCGCGATGCCGACCAGGAGCGCGATAAGAAACGAAGGATCGGTTAGCGTCTTGACGACCTGGTCTGTCATTGGATCCGCGTCCCTACACTTCGAAGTTCATCATCTTGCGCATCACCAGGATGCCGATCGACATCCAGACGCCGGAGCAGCCGAGGATCAGATTGCCGACGCTGGTGGTGAATAGCGGCATGATGTAGTTCGGACTTGTCAGATAGACGAGAAAGGCGACGACGAACGGCAGGGCGCCGATGATGACGGCGGATGCCTTTGCTTCCATCGACAGCGCCTGTACCTTGGCCTTCATCTTCTTGCGGTCGCGCAGCACGCGCGAAAGGTTGCCCAGCGCTTCGGAGAGATTGCCGCCGGCCTGCGACTGGATCTGGATGACGATGCCGAAGAAGCCGGCCTCGGTGCATGGCATGGTCTCGGACATGCGCATCGTGGCATCGGGGATCGACATACCCATCTGCTGGGAATCGACGATACGGCGGAATTCGGAGCGGACCGGCTCCGGGGATTCATTGGCGATCAGGCGGATCGCGTCGTTGAGCGGCAGACCAGACTTCACCGCACGCACGATGATGTCGAGGGCATTCGGGAATTCCTCCAGGAAGGCCTTCACCCGGCGCGCGCGACGAAACGAGACGAACCAGCGCGGCAGGCCGAGGGCTCCGGCCAAGAGAGCGCCGGGCAGGACCAGCAACGGCGCGCCGGCAAGAAAGGCGAGGATCGTAAGCACGATGCCGCAGATCACCGAGTAGATGTAGAAGCGCTCGAGGGAGACGGTCATGCCGGCCTGGCGGATCTGGGCCCTCAGCGGCGGTTTCTTGACGTTGCGGTCATTGGTTTTCTGCTTTTCGTCGAGCTGCTTGAGCGAATCCTGAAGCGTCTTGCGCCGTCTGACCGCTTCCGCGGCGCGGTCGCGCGTAGCCTTCACCACCGATCGGTCGGTCTCGGCCGTCTTGATCGTTTCAAGGCGCTTGCCGGCCTGCTTCTCGTTATCGATGCGCTTGACCAGGAAGGCATAGGCTATCGCGCCGGCGCTGAGGCCCGCGAGCACGACGAAAGCCATAACCGTGGTGTCAATTCCGAACATCGACCGGGTCCCCTACACCTCCAGATGCACTAGAGCGGTTCAGCTTTTTATAAAAGCGCTGACCCACTCTAAGTATTTGTTTTTACGCAATTCCGGACAGAAAACCGCTACGCACCTTCCCTGGAACTGCTCTAGTCAGCGCGTTTCTCCATGGCCTCGAGCGCGTTGGCGAGGCGCTGCTCCTCGCCATAGTAGCGGGCACGATCCCAGAAATGCGGCCGGCCGATGCCGGTGGAGACATGCTCGCCGATCAGACGGCCGCTCGCGTCCTCGCCCTTGATGTTGTAGAGGACGAGGTCCTGGGTGATGATGACGTCGCCTTCCATGCCGATCACCTCGGTGATGTGGGTGATGCGGCGCGAGCCGTCGCGCAGACGAGCCGCCTGGATGATCACGTCCACCGAGCCGACGACGATCTCGCGCACCGTCCTCTGCGGCAGTGAATAACCGCCCATGGCGATCATCGATTCAATACGGTTCAGGCATTCGCGCGGGCTGTTGGAGTGGATCGTTCCCATCGAGCCGTCATGGCCGGTGTTCATCGCCTGCAGAAGGTCGAACACTTCCGGTCCGCGCACCTCGCCGACGATGATCCGTTCGGGCCGCATGCGCAGGCAGTTCTTGACGAGATCGCGCATGGTCACCTCGCCCTCGCCTTCGAGATTGGGCGGCCTGGTTTCGAGACGCACCACGTGCGGCTGCTGCAGCTGCAGCTCGGCCGAGTCCTCGCAGGTGATGACCCGCTCCTCGCGATCGATGTAGTTGGTCAGGCAGTTGAGCAGCGTCGTTTTGCCCGAGCCGGTACCGCCCGAGATGACGACGTTGCAGCGGACGCGGCCGATGATCTTCAGGATCTCCGCGCCTTGCGGCGAGATGGCGCCGAACTTGACCAGCTGGTCGAGCGTCAGCTTGTCCTTCTTGAACTTGCGGATGGTGAGCGCGGTGCCATCAAGCGACAGCGGCGGCGCGATCACGTTGACGCGCGAGCCGTCGGGAAGGCGCGCGTCGCAGATCGGGCTCGATTCGTCGACGCGGCGGCCGACCTGGCTGACGATGCGCTGGCAGATGTTGAGCAGTTGCTGGTTGTCGCGGAAGCGAATGCTGGTCGGTTCGACCTTGCCGTTGACTTCGATGTAGACGTTCTTTGAACCGTTGACCATGATGTCGGCGATGTCGTCGCGCGCGAGCAGCGGCTCCAGCGGCCCATAGCCGAGCACGTCGTTGCAGATATCCTCGAGCAGCTCTTCCTGCTCGGAGATCGACATCGCGAAATTCTTGATCGCGATGATGTCGTTGACGATGTCGCGGATTTCCTCGCGCGCGCTTTCCGGATCGAGCTTGGCGAGCTGCGAAAGATCGATC
The DNA here is from genome assembly GCF_004023265.1 of Mesorhizobium sp. M1A.F.Ca.IN.020.06.1.1. Taxonomy (NCBI): domain Bacteria; kingdom Pseudomonadati; phylum Pseudomonadota; class Alphaproteobacteria; order Hyphomicrobiales; family Phyllobacteriaceae; genus Mesorhizobium; species Mesorhizobium sp. M1A.F.Ca.IN.020.06.1.1. Next base: position 4,730 of record NZ_RZSR01000067.1, on the reverse strand, counting down.
GTGTCGATGAGCGCGGAAAACACCTGGCTCTTGGTGTCATAGTAGGTTTCGCTGCGCTCGCGCTGGACCCTTTTCGGCGGCTCGGGCGCCATCGGCGGCGCCTCCACCGGACGGCGAACGGGGGACGCGGCGGGCGTGCTCGGCGCGGGCGCGGCCGGCCGATCGACAGCGATCGTCCCAGCCGGAGCGGGAGCGGCCGGAGGAGGTGCTGGCGGACGGAATTCGGGAGCTGCCCGGCTGCCGTCGTCTGTGCCTCTTTTACCAAACATGATCGACTACCCGATGCCGCTCAGCGAGCGTCACTTCTTGCTGCGTGAAAGCTTGCCGAGGATGGCTCCAAGGCTTGCCTTCTTCTTCGCCTTGATCTCGCTGCGCCCTGTCAGCACATGCGCTATTTCGTTGATCGTGCCGACAACCGGACTCTTGGCGTCCATTTCGCCGAGCATGCGGCCGTTGTTGGCCGCGTTGCCGAACAGCAGCGGCTCGAAATTGATCACCGCCATGGGTGTGATGCCGAGCGGTTCGGAAAAATCCGATGCCGCGATCTCCGGGCGTTTCGGAACGCCCGCCTGGTTGATGATCAGCTTCGGCGGCGGGTCGTTCGGACGCAGCCGCTTCAGCATGTCGACCATATTCTTGGTGTTGCGCAGATTGGCGAGTTCTGGCGTGGCCGTGATGACGATCTCGTCGGCCTTGATCAGCGTGCTCTTGGTCCAACCGCTCCAGACGTGAGGGACGTCGAGCACGAGCAAGGGCGCGCTGCGCTGCGCCGTTTCGATGACCTGGGAGAAGGCGTCCGGATCGAAATCATAGACGCGCTCGAGCGTGGACGGTGCCGCCAGCAGCGACAAATGCTCGGCGCATTGCGCGAGCAGCCGGTCGAGATAGACCTCATCGACGCGCTCGGGCGAAAACACCGCCTCGGCGATGCCCTGCGCGGGGTCCCGGTCGAAGTTGATATTGGCGGTGCCGAAGGCGGGATCGAGATCGGCGACGACGACTTCGGACTTGAACAAGGACGACATCGCCCAGGCGACGTTGTGGGCGATCGTCGAGGAGCCGACGCCGCCCTTGGCGCCGATGAAGGCGATGGAGCGGCCGATCGGATCGGACTCGGGATCGACGAAGATCGACGAGACGACGCTGACGATATCGGTCATCGAGACCGGCGCGATGACATATTCGGAAATGCCCGAACGGATAAGCTCTCGGTAGAGGCCGACATCGTTGTAATGGCCGATGACCACGACCTTCGAGGTCGGATCACAGTATTCGGCGAGCTGAGCGAGCTGCTCCAGCAGCTGTTTCGGCTCGCTGCGCGATTCCAGCAGGATCAGGTTTGGCGTCGGCGCCGACTGGTAGAATTCGATCGCGGTGGCGATGCCGCCCATATGGACCTTGAGATGGGCCTTGGCCATGCGACGATCCTCGCCGGCGCGCCCGATCGGATTTGCGACGCCTTCGGTCTCGCAGAAAGCCTGGATCGAGATGCGCGGCACCGGGCGCAGCGCCTGCATGGCGGCGATGTCCTGTTGCGAAAGATCGCCGGTATCGGCAGGCGTGTCGTAGGCAAGATTGCTCATCGTCATGCTCTTTCCGTGATCCGCCGCGGGCTCAGTAAGTCACTTCCGAATTGCCGAGGAACTCATCCGAAATGCCTCTCGCCCGATAGACGTCGATCACCGCGCCGCGATTTTCGGCATCGATGTCGGACTGCTTGCGTGGCCCGAGCAGATCGTTGGGATTGGCCATCTGGGCGGCGAGGTTGTTCTGATAGGAGCACCCGAAATCGGCGTAGTGCTTGTTCTCGGAAGTCTCGGTCAGATCCTCGGGCCAACGCCCGCATTTGTCGGTCTGTGCCCTCACCGCCACGAAGGCCACGCGGACCGGCGCCGAAGCCTCGGGCACGGCCGACTGATAGGAGGTCATGATGATATTGTTGCGCTTGACGCCTGCGGCCATCGCAAGTCTGGCGAAATCGCGGCTCGCGGCTTGGGCGGCGGCCTGGTTCGCGGAACCCACCGGGGCCGCGATCGTCAGCGCCGGCGCGGCGCTCCTGTCGTAGCCGTCGAGGAAGCCGAGCAGAGTGTCGCGCTGCGAAGCCGTCATGCCGCGATCACCGGCGCCGACCGGGAGGTCGATCTTCTGGTTCTTCTCGGCGATAACGATCGGATGATTGGTGCGGTAGTCGTCCGGAATGGAGCCCACTGTCACACTATCGCGATGGAAGTTGGCGCATCCGGCGAGCGACGCCGCAAGGGCGATCGCCAGGACCGGAGCCGACCCGCGGAACCGTCCGCGGCCCGATTGTGCCGCTGCGATCGTCATGGCCTTCAATGTTGAGTTGGACATGTCCGCTTTCCCGCTCACTTGTAGATGAAGCCGACAACGCCGTGGTAACGGCCAGGTGGCCTATCGGTCTGCATGGTGCCGTAGACGCGATTGACGCGACCGAGGAACATGCCAGCGCCGTCGCTCGGCGCATTGAAATTATCGTCGGGCTTGGCCAATTCGTTGCGCGCCACGGGCCGCGCCAGATAGGGCGTGATGATGATCACGAGCTCGCTCTCGTTGCGCACGAAGTCGCGGCTGCGGAAGAGCGCGCCGAGCACCGGAATCTTGGTCAGTCCGGGCAATCCAACGACGGCCTGCCTGACGTCGTCGCGCACGAGGCCTGCGATCATCATCGAGCCGCCGGAAGGCAGTTCCACCGTCGTATCGGCCAGGCGTTTGCGGAGCGACAAAGCGTTCATGCCGATGCTGCTGTTATCCGTGGATGCCGACACGGAGCCCTCGGTTGTCGGTTCGGAAACCGACGTTCTCACCTTCAGGCTGATGCGGCCGGGTGACAGCACCACCGGCTGAAACTCCAATCCGATGCCGTATTCGATCTTCTCGATCTGATAGGTCTTCAGGCCGGTCTGGTTGTCGTTGGAGACGTTGGCGGAAACATTGGTCACCATGTTGTATTCGCCGCCGACCTTGAAGGTCGCCTTCTCCCCCGACACGGCGGTCAAGGTCGGCTCGGCCAAGGTCTTCATGACCCCCGACTGCTCCATTGCGTTGATATAGGACTGCAGCCCGGACGCACTGATACCTAGGCCCGCGTTCGACAGCGGCTTACCGAGACCAGTGTAAGGGTCGCTGAGCGCGCCCCAGGAGATGCCGTTGCTGCCGCCGCTGGCCATCATGTTGACGCCGAGCTGCTTCATCACCGAGCGGCTGACTTCGGCCACCGTGACCTTCAGCGTCACCTGATCGTCGCCGATGATCTGCAGCAGATTGACGATCTTGGAGACCCGGCGCTCCTGGTCGGGATTGTTGATGTCGACGCCGCCATTGGCGGACCCGCCGGCGGCCGTCTGCGAATATTGGCCGGTCGTCGCTTCACCGCCCGAGACGAAGATGGTGGCCAGGTCGACGGCGCGCTTGGCGTCGAGCGGTGTATCGACATTGCCGGTGAGAATCACGTTGTCGTTCAGCAGCTCGACCTTGATCTGCGACGTCGGGAGGAAGCGCTTGAGATAGTCATCCAGCCCGGCCACATCGCGTTCGACCGCCAGGTCAAGACTGGCGATCTGCTCGCCGTTGGGGCCGAAGACGAAGATGTTGGTTTCGCCGACCGCCTTGCCGAACAGATAGATGCGGCGCGCCGTGCGCGTCACTGCGTCGGCGACCGCGGGATTGGCGACGAGTATGTCGTAGGCGTCGCTCGGCAGGTCGATGACCACCGACTTATTGAGGCCGAGCTTGACGCGCTGCGAGGCAACCGAGGCCGTCACACCCGCTGCCCTGTTCGCGGCCTTTGCCTCGACGGGCCCAGGTGCATTGGTGCCGATCAGGAACAGGCCGATTGCGGCCGCCGCGATGACGGGCAGTTTGCCGATTAGCCTCATTTCCTTGCTCCCACTTCGGAAACCTGGCCCGACTTGATCAATCGCACCGTGCCGCGCCGGCCATTGCCGTTCACCAGATAGTCGGCCTCGCCCAGGTTCTTCTCATTCGTGTCGGTGATCGAACGCAGCGCCAGGGTCAGGCGGTCCGCCATCTGCTGCGCCACCGTGATGATCTCCGCCTGCTGCGGCGTGAGCTCCAGCGTCGCGGTCTGGCCGACCCTGGTCTTCTTGCCTTCCTCGTCCTCCTGGATGGTCTGGTCGATGGCCAGGACACGAATGTTCTTCAGGATGGTCTCGGTATTGAAGCCGCTGCCGCCATTGCTGGCGTCGGCCCGCCGGGTCATGATGACGTCGACGAAGTCATTGGGCAGGATGAAGCCGCCGGCGGACGTATCGGCCGATATGGCGGTCGCGACCGCGCGCATGCCGGACGGCAGGATCGAGGACATGAAGCTCTGCCCCTCGCCGACCAGCTTGGAGCGCCGCAACGGCTCACCGGCATACATGGCTACACGCGCCACCGAGCCCTTCAGCTTTTCGACTGCGTCCGGTTCGGCCGCACGGGTGATGAAATTGGCGTTGATGCCGCTCGCCGGCCACTGCTCCCACCTGATGTTGTCACCGAGCTGGCTGCCCATTGCGACATCGCCGGAAAGCGCCAGCACGTCCTGCAGCGCGATCGCCGGCTGCTTGGGAGCGTTGACGACGACTTGAGCCGGCGGCGCCACTACCATGTTCTTCGCGACATAACCCGCGCCACCCGCCGCGGCCACGGCCACGCTCAGAATAATCAGTCGGGATGCTGGCATTCGTCCGGTCCCTTCGCCTCAAGGC
>NZ_RZSR01000681.1:0-3365 GCF_004023265.1 Mesorhizobium sp. M1A.F.Ca.IN.020.06.1.1 | reverse complement strand
GGCAGCCGGTGTCGCGACCGCCGCTGCCGGTTATGTCGCGATCCGTACGGCGCGCGACTATGCGCAGCTTGAGCGCACGATCGGGCGCATCGTCATCAATGCCGACAAGCCGGCGACCAGTATCAAGCCGACGATCGCCGTGCTGCAGGAGCTTGCGGACAAGTCGAAGCTGCCGTTCGACAATGTGGTGCAGGGCCTCGAAACGCTGATCGCCTCCGGCAGGTCGCTCGAGGAGGGGCTGGCCTTCCTGCCGTCGGTCGCCCGCACGGCGCAGGCCTCAGGCTCCGAAATGTCGGACATCGCTCTCACTGCGGACGCGCTCGCCAATTCGCTCGGCATCACCGCCGACAGGATGCAACAAGCCTTCGACATCCTCGCTTTCGAGGGCAAGGCCGGCAAGTTCGAGTTGAAGGACATGGCGGCGGAGCTGCCGGCGATCGCGCCTGCCTTCGCGGCGCTCGGCTACAAGGGCACCGAGGGCCTGAAGCGCCTGGCCGCCATGCTGGAGATCGTGCGCAACCAGACCGGATCTTCGGCCGAGGCCGCGACCAATTTCTCGAATATCTTGCAGAAGGCCTATGGCAACGAGGTGGCCAAGAACTTCAAGAAGTATCATATCGACATCCGCAAGGAACTCGACCGCACCAGAAAGGAGGGCGGCGACGTCATCCAGACGCTGGTCGAGCAGACGCAGAAGGCGCTCAAGGGCGACCTGTCGAAGCTGCCGCTGATCTTCACCGACATCCAGATGCAGCAGGGCATGCGCGCGCTGCTGACGCAGATGCCGGAGCTGCAGAAGCACCTCGACGCGCTCGGCAGCTCGGCCGGCACCGTGGCAAAGGATTTCGCCCAGATCACCGGCGATGCCGAAGGCAACTGGCAGCAGCTGATCAACAACATTCAGGAAACGGGGAGGGCGCTTGGCGACCTCTCCGGCAGGGCACTCAACCCGGTCCTCGAAAAGGTCAACAGCCGTCTGTCCGACATGATGGCCGTCGACAAGGGCTATGAGACGCTGCGGGCAAGCGGCCGCGATCCGCTGGCCTATATGGGCGAGTTCAAGGATCGCTACAACAAGCAGCATCCCGAGCTTGGGTTCTTCGATCGCTTCACCGGCGCGCCGGCCGAGAAGGCGTTCCGCGATGCGCTGGCGCAGCTCGGCCGCGGCGAGATCAAGAGTGTCTTCGATGCGCTGCAGACGAAGATCCTCGAAGATCGCCAGACGCGCGAGCCGAACACCGGCATGCCGGCCTCGAGCACGCCGATCCCCACGCCGCGTCCGAGGAACTGGGCAGAGATGACCCCTGCCGAGCGGCAATTCCAGGTGTACGCCGAAGGGCGTCATGCGGCTGCCAGGGGTGGCCAGGCCTATGTGCCGCCGGCACCAGGTCTCCCGGGCATCGGCCCGAACGTCGCCGGCTTCGACGCCGATGAATTCGAGCGCCGGCTGCAGTCCGGCGGCGCGGATGCCGGCGCCAAGATCGCCGAAGGCGGCACGCAGGCGGGCCAGAACGCCGCGCAAACGTTCAGCTCCGGCGTCGCCGGGGCCGGGTCGGCCTTCGGCAAGAGCGCGGCCGCGGCCTTCATCGCCGGCGTCAGCGGCTTCCTGTCTTCGGCCAGGGCCGATCTGATGCGGCCGGTCGGCTCGCTCGGTGGCAGGACGACCGGCCAGCAGGTGCAGGCCGATACACGCGGGCAGGCGATCGATTTTGGGGGACCGCGCTGATGCTGATGAAGATCGGTCTGGTCGAGTGCGATCTCTCCTTCAACATCGACACGCATGGCCGGGAGACGACGCACGACTATGCGGAAAAGCCGGTGGTCGGCGCGAGGCCGCCCCTCGAGGATGTGGGCGTCGGGTCGGAAACGCTCACCGTCTCCGGCCGCCTGATCCCGTCGAAGCTTGGCGGTTTGGGCACGTTGAACATCCTGCGCAACGCGCAGCTCGCCGGCACGCCGCAGCTGGTCACACGTGGCGACGGCAGCGTGTTCGGCTTCTATGTCGTCCAGTCGATCAGCGACGAGCACGCATTCCTCGATCGCGACGGGGTCGGCCAGATCGTCGATATCACAGTCAAGATGCAGAAATCGGCGGCGCCGGCGGCGAGCGATTTCTTCGCAACGCTGTTTTCGCTGCTCGGCTAAAGGCGCGCGAAAACGATTACTTTCCTTGGAACCGAACCGCTGTCGAGAGCGTAGTAGACCAAATGAGGGAAGGGACCTTATGGGCGGCGGCACGATTCTGGTCGTTGAGGACGAACCTCTCATCCTCTTGGAAATTGAAACCGCATTGGAGGAAGCTGGCTTTGCCGTGTCGGGCTTGACCAGTGCCGAAGCTGCATTGAGCGCGTTCGATGCGGCGCCTGAGACGATCAAAGCCCTCATTACCGACATTCGTCTGGGTCCGGGGAAATCAGGTTGGGATTTGGCTCGCGAAATCCGTGCGGTAAATGCTGCCATGCCGGTAATCTACATCAGCGGCGACAGCGCCGTTCATTGGCCTTCCGAAGGCGTCCCCAACAGCGTAATGATTGCGAAGCCGTTCTTCATGCCGCAGATCACGACCGCACTGGCCACCCTGCTCAACGATCAGCCGCCCGGCGAAAACACTTAGCCGCTCGGACACGATTCTGGATTGGAGCCCATGACCGAGACCGTCACCGTCAGGGCGGAAGGCACGACGCTGTCCACTCTTCTTGCAAGGCACTATCGCAAGGTCTTCTCGGGCATGGTGGCGAAGACCTTCGCCCTTAACCAGGATCTTGCCAGGTCCGGTCCGCAGCTTCCCGTGGGTTTAGTCGTGACCGTGATGACACAGGCGGAAATGGCGGCTGAAGGCGCGGCCCCCAGGCCAGTGATCGATCTCTTCGAATGACAGCGGGCAAAAGCCCGCAAGCCCGACCGGGCGTCGCGGCCTATGCCGCGCCCCGCCGGAGCGCCTGCGGCGCGTGAGGCAAAATGAGAAAAGGTCATTTCCGCGTCGTGGTCGGTGGGCAGGATGTCACCTCCCGTTTCGTGCCGCTGCTGATCTCGCTGTCCATCACCAAGAGCGGCACCGAGGCGACGCATTCGGCGACGTTCACGCTCGACGATAAAGATGCGACGGTCCGGTTTCCCAAGACGGGCACGCCTGTCTCGATCGAGCTCGGCTGGGAAGGCGGCGCGATGCGCCGCTTTGAGGGCGAGGTCGACACCTGCGACTGGTCTCTTGATCGCGGCTCCGGCAGCGTTCTGACGGTCACTGCGCGCTCGGCCAGCCTCAAAGGCAAGGTCAAGCAGCCGACCGACCGCCATTGGGAAAGGACAACGCTCGGACGGGTCCTCGAGGACGCTGCCGGAGCCGCGATCAAGAGACCAGTCGCAGG
>NZ_RZSR01000680.1:0-3368 GCF_004023265.1 Mesorhizobium sp. M1A.F.Ca.IN.020.06.1.1 | reverse complement strand
GCGGCGGCGGTGGTGGTGGCGACGGCGGCGGCGCCGGCGGGGCCGGCGGCAACGGTGTGGTCGTCATCTTCGAATTCGACTGATCGCGGCATCGTCACCCTCGCCTAAGCCAACCACTCACACACATTCGGATTGGGACAAATGAATCCCTTCAGCTACGGCAATGTCCTGACCGCTGGCCAGTGGAGCTATCTGTTCTCACAGAAGCAGGACGCGCTCGGCTATACCCCGGTGAACCGGGGCGGCGACACGATGCAAGGGCCGCTCAACACCCAGGCCTCTACGTCCGACGGCGCTGGATTCAGCATCCCTCCTGGCGCTGCTCCGGGAGTACCGGTCGACGGCCAGATCTGGATGACCATCTTTGGGCTCTTCTTTCAGATCGGCGGGAAAACGATCGGACCGATCGCCAACGGCACTATCGTTGGCCCTTCGAGTTCCGTGGTGGGCGACATTCCCGTTTTCTCCACGACCGGCGGCACTGCCCTTGCTGACAGCGGGATCTCGCTCGCATCGCAGCTCCCCAACCTCATCCTGGCTACTCCAGCCTTCGGAAGTGGAGTGCCCGCATTCCGAGCGCTGATCGGGGCTGATCTACCCACGCCGCAGCCGGTGGCCCTTGGTGGCGTAAAATCTGCGGCCGCTCCTCCCCATCAGTTCGGGACGGGTGTCGATACCAGCGGTAACCCGACGTTTGCGCAGCCTGCAATCAGCGACGTCTCGGGCCTTGCCGCGAACATGCTGGCCTTTCTTGCCGGCGGCACGAGCGCCCAGCTCGCCGCGGCGATGGTCGACGAGACCGGTAGCGGTCCGCTTGTCTTCGCCACAAACCCGACCGTTGCCCTTGGCTCGGCCTCGACCGCCGTCACCCAGACGCCCGGCGACAATTCGACCAAGCTGGCAACGACGGCCTATGTGCAGGCAGCGATCTTCGCCACCACGACGCTGCCGGCGACCAGGCTGGCCACGACCACCGCGCTTCCGACGGTCACCTATGCCAACGGAGCATCCGGCGTCGGTGCCACGCTCACCGCCTCTGCCAACGGTGCTTTAACCGTCGATGGCGTAGCCGCGAACCTCAACGACGTGATCCTGGTCAAGAACCAGGCCTCGTCGTTCCAGAACGGCATCTACACGGTCACGGCGACCGGTAGCGCCGGCGCGCCTTTCGTCCTGACGCGTGCGACCTACTACAATCTCTCCGCCGACATCGATCTTGGCGACCAGACTTTCGTGACGGGTGGAGCGACGCAGGGCGCCACGACCTGGACGCAGAATGCCAAGGAAAACCCGGTCATTGGGACCGACCCGATCACGTTCGCCCAGACGGCGGGCGTTGGTTCCTACACAGCCGGCAACGGCCTCGTCCTGGCGGGCACGCAGTTCGCGATCGACACGACGATCGTCACTGACCTGTCCTCGGCGCAGTCGCTCTCCAACAAGACGCTGGTGAGCCCGGCACTCAGCGGCGTGCCCACCGCGCCGACTGCAGCGGCAGGCACGAATAGCGCGCAGATCGCCAGCACGGCATTTGCTGCGGCCGCTGCGGCGACCGCAGCTGCCGGCTCGCTTGTCAACGTCCAGGTAAAGACTGCCTCGGGCACCTATACGCCTACGGCAGGCGCAAGCCGTGCAATCGTCTTCGTGACGGGCGGCGGCGCTGGCGGCACGACCGGCACCGGCAGCGGCAGTGAAAGCGGCGGCGGCGCTGGTGGCACGAGCATCTTCCTCATGAGCGGTGTCTCGGCACAGACCGTTACAATCGGTTCGGGCGGCGCTGCTGGCGCCGCAGGTGGATCATCCGCGTTCGGCACTGTCACCGCGAACGGCGGCTCTGCGGCAGCCTCTCAGAACGTTGGTGGTCGCGGCGGCGTCCCCGGCACAGGCACGCTTAGCATTGGTGGCGGCGACGGCGGCTCCGGCACCAATGCGACCGGCAACTCCCAAGGCGGCGAGGGTGGCGCAAGCTTCTGGGGCGGCGGCGGCGCGGGCGGCCAGACCGCCGGCGGCCACAACGCCGGCGCGGCTGCGCAGGCATTCGGCGCTGGCGGCGGCGGCGGCTCGTACAGCGCCGGCGCTGGCGGTGCCGGCGCACCCGGCGTCGTTCTCATACTCGAGTTCAAATAAGGATCGCATTCATGCAACTGGCAGTCATCCAAGGCACCGACGTCGTGAACATCATCGAGGGCGACCCGACCTTCACGCTCGACGGCTTCACGATCGTCCCGCTCGCGGAGCCGGGCTATATCGGCGGCACCTATACCAATGGCGCGTTCAGCGCTCCCCCGGCACCGCCTGCCGTTGTCCCGGAAAGCGTGTCGGCTCGGCAATTCCACCTCCAGCTAAGCGTTGCCGGGTTGCGCGCCCAGGTCATCGCCTGGATCGGAACGCAGCCTGTCGAGGTGCAAGACGCCTTCGAATACAGTGGAAGCTTCGTGCGCAACGAGCCGATGCTGGAAACCGGCTTCGCCGCGCTCGGCTACACGTCGGCCCAGATCGACGCGTTCTTCACGGCCGCCGCGCTGCTCTGACGGCGGGCACGCACGCCGGCGTCGACTCGAGTCCTCGTTCTCATCTGATCAAGCTGCCCTCTAGGGCGGAAAGGAAGTGTTATGCGTCTCGTCGCTGACGTGCGCCGCGTGGTGCTGTTGTCTCTGAGTTTCTGGATGCAGGTGTTCGGCCTCGCCGTGCTCGTGCTGCCGGAGCTCTGGTATCGCGTGACCGGCCAGGACTATGACCCAAACGTCGCATGGTGGCTCGGCGTGCTCCTGCTGCTCGCCGGCATTGTTGGCCGGGTCTACCAGCAGGGACTGTCGCCATGGAAGGAATGGATCCGCATCATTGCCGTGGCGGCGATCGCCTTCGCGTTGGCGCTTCTGCTCGCCTGGCCTTCGAGCGCAAGCCCCTTGGCTGGCAGTCCTGCGACCGAGGCACAGACGCTCGACATCGCCGTGCCGTTCATCGCCAAGAAGGAAGGCGAAAAGCTGGTCGCCTATAGGGACTCCGTTGGCGTCCCAACTATAGGCTTCGGCCATACCGCCAATGTGCACATGGGCATGGTGATCACGCACCAGCAGGCGCTCGATCTGCTGCGCCAGGACACCGCCGCGCACCGCACCGGGCTACACCGCTATTTCACGACGGAGACGATCAACGTCCGCCTGCCTGCTACGCGCGATGCCGCCTACACCTCGTTGGCATTCAACGTCGGCGCTGCCGGGGCGGGCAAGAGCACCGCAACGCGCCGCCTCAACGCTGGTGACGTCGCCGGCGGCTGTCAGGCGCTGACCTGGTTCGATGAAGCCGGCCATAGGGTGCTACGCGGCCTATGGGAACGGCGCCAGCAGGAGAAGGCGCTGTGCATGATT
>NZ_RZSR01000679.1:0-3382 GCF_004023265.1 Mesorhizobium sp. M1A.F.Ca.IN.020.06.1.1 | reverse complement strand
GGTATAGGCGGTTAGACAAACGATCGGCACGCCGCCCTTGCGGCGACGAATGTCTTCGGCGCCGATCCGATTGCCGGTGGACCGTTCTGGGGCCAATCGTCACCTCCCTCAACCGGCGCGGGCCGGCCGCCAGCTTTGCCGGGCGTGCGAGCTTTAGAAACTGCGCAAACGCTTGGCAAGCCGAGGTGGCGATATCTCCACGCGTGTATCGATTTAGCGCACGAAGCATTTACATCGCAGGCTGGGCAAAACCCTTGCCTTCGCGTTGACCTGACGCCATAAGCAGGAAACGGCGCGGCCGCTGCCGCAACGAGGATCTGGATGAAGACTTTCCTGCTGCAGTTTTTCACCTGGTGGAACAGCCAGACGCTTGGCACGCGCTTCCACACCTGGCGCTTCGGCAACAAGGTCGGCGAGGACGAGGTCGGCAACGTCTATTACGAGGGCGGCATCGATTCGGAAGGTCGCACCCGCCGCTGGGTCATCTATCGTGACTATTCCGAAGCCTCGAAGATCCCTCCGGGATGGCATGGCTGGATGCATCATCGCGTCGACACGCCTCCGTCGAGCGAAAGCTATAAGGCTCGTGATTGGCAGAAGCCGCACCGTCCCAACCTCACAGGAACGCCGGGCGCCTATCGCCCGCAAGGTTCCATTCTGACCAACCAGCATCGCCCGCAAGTCACCGGCGACTACGACGCTTGGACGCCCGGTTCGTAAACGCGTTTCGGTCTTTTGTCGCCACAATTGGCGTTTAGCTGCTTGCTGATAGCGCAGCCCTGACTAGCCTTGGGCGATTAGAGAATCACCCGGGCGCAACCACCGGTATCCCTGCATGAACTCTTTCGGCCGACTCTCGACGGGACTGTTCGCGGCAGCGTCCGTTCTGGCTGCCTCGACGGCAGGGTTCGCCGCCGCGCAGACACCGGCGGCGCCGGCGGTTTCCGACCGCATCACCAATCCGGTCGCCGAATTCGCCGGCATCGACAAGATCACCGGCCGCATCATCACCTTCGACGTCTATATCGACGAGACGGTGCAGTTCGGCGCCCTGCAGGTGACGCCGCGCGTCTGCTACTCTCGGCCTGAGACCGAACAGCCGAAGACCGATTCCTTCGTCGAGGTCGACGAGATCACGCTCGATCGCAAGATCCGCCGTATCTTTACCGGCTGGATGTTCGCCGAAAGCCCCGGTCTCAACGCGGTCGAGCACGCCGTCTATGACGTCTGGCTGAAGGGCTGCAAGCAAAAATCGGACGTGCCGCCGCCGACCGCCGCCAAGGCCGATACGGGCAAGCCGAAGACGAATGCCGCCAAGCCGAAGCCGCCTGCCGAGGCAGCGCCTGAGCCGTCGGACGCGGCGCCCGCGCCGGATGGCGCCGACACCACAGACACGAACTGATCTCGGAACTCTCGGAACCCTCTTTTTCGCAATCCGTTGGATAAACGGTGATGGCGACGGGAGATTTCCATGGCAACGATCAGGCCGATCACTGCCAGCAAGAAAGAGCTTCTCGGTATCGAGAAAGGCTTCTGGACCGGCGATTCCGCATATTTCGCGGCCCACGCCGATGTGGATTGCCTCGTCGCCTTTCCGGAGATGGCGCAGGCGATGACGAATGCCGATCTGGCCAAGACCGCCACCGAGCCCAATCGCTGGCGCGATCTCGACATTCGGCTGAAAGGCATGGTCGAACCCGGCAGCGATATCGTCATGCTAACCTACGAGGCGCGCGCGACGCGGGAAAACGGCGAGCCGTATGCCGCTCTCGTCAGCACCGGCTATGTTCATCGCGCCGATGGCTGGAAGATGATGTTTCATTCCCAGACGCCAATTGAAACTGCGAGCGGGTGACCGCTTACCTCAGGGATAAAAGACCGCTTCGCCCTTCAGGGCCTCGGCCAGCATTTTTTCGTAGCGGCTGCGCGGCACGTCGATGGCGCCGAAGCGCTTCAGGTGCTCGGTGGTGAACTGCGTGTCGAGGAGCGCGAAGCGGCGTTCGTTCAGCCGCTCGACGAGATAATAGAGGCAGGTCTTCGAGGCGTCGGTTTCCCGGGCGAACATGCTTTCGCCGAAGAAGACGCGCCCGAGTGACACCCCATAGAGACCGCCGGCCAGCCGGCCCTCGCGCCACGCCTCGACGGAATGGCAGTGGCCCAGCCGATAGAGCTCGACATAGGCTTCGCGGATCGGCGCGTTGATCCAGGTCGAGCGGCGCTCGTCGCGCCTTTCCGCGCAGCCGTCGATCGTCGCCTCGAAGTCGAAATCGTAGCGGATGTCGAAAGGGTGCCTGCGGATCGTCTTCTTCAGACTGCGCGGCGTGTGGAATCCGTCGAGCGGGATGATGCCGCGCGTCTCCGGCCGCACCCAGAACACTTCCGGGTCGGTGGCGCTCTCTGCCATCGGGAACACGCCCGAGGCATAGGCTTTCAGCAGCAGGTCGGTCGGGATGCGGTAGCCGGGCGCGTAGGGACGAGTCATTGCGCCATTATAACCGCAAGATCCTATTCCTCCTTGGCCAAATATTTCTCAAGCCAGTGGATGTCGTAATCGCCGTTGGCGATATCCGGATTTCCGACGAGGTCGCGGAACAGCGGCAGCGTCGTCTTGATGCCGTCGACAACGAATTCGTCGAGCGCCCGGCGCAGCCGCATCATGCATTCGACGCGGTTGCGGCCATGCACGATCAGTTTGCCGATCAGGCTGTCGTAATAGGGCGGGATCCGGTAGCCGGAATAGACGCCGGAATCGACGCGGATGCCGAGGCCGCCCGGCGTGTGGAAATGCGTGATCGTACCGGGCGACGGCGTGAACGTGCGCGGATCCTCGGCGTTGATGCGGCACTCGATGGCGTGGCCGTTGAACTTGATGTCTTCCTGCTTGACCGACAGTCCGCCGCCGGAGGCGACACGGATCTGTTCATGCACGAGGTCGATGCCGGTGATCGCTTCGGTCACCGGATGCTCGACCTGCAGGCGTGTGTTCATCTCGATGAAATAGAATTCACCGTTCTCGTAGAGGAATTCGATCGTGCCGGCGCCGGAATAGCCAAGATCGGCGATCGCCTTGGCGCAGATGCCGCCGATGCGCGCACGTTCCTCGGCGTTAAGGGCCGGTGAGTTCGCTTCCTCCCACACCTTCTGGTGGCGGCGTTGCAGCGAGCAGTCGCGCTCGCCGAAATGCACGCCGCGTCCGGCGCCGTCGCCGAACACCTGCAATTCGATATGGCGCGGCTTTTCCAGATATTTCTCGATGTAAACGGCGTCGTCGCCGAAGGCAGCGCCGGCTTCGGATCTGGCGGTCTGCAGCGCCACTTCGAGGTCGGCTTCGGTGCGGGCGACCTTCATGCCGCGGCCGCCGCCGCCGGCCGAAGCCTTGATG
>NZ_RZSR01000678.1:0-3385 GCF_004023265.1 Mesorhizobium sp. M1A.F.Ca.IN.020.06.1.1 | reverse complement strand
CCGGCCTTGTCGACGTCTTCGCCGTCGACCGCAAGCACGGCGATCAACGCGTTGACCTTGACGCCTTCGGTGCCGGCCGGAACCACGATCTTGGCGAGCGTGCCTTCATCGACGGCTTCGACCTCCATCGTCGCCTTGTCGGTCTCGATCTCGGCGATGACGTCGCCGGCGACGACCTTGTCGCCTTCGTTCTTCAACCACTTGGAAAGATTGCCCTCTTCCATCGTCGGCGAGAGAGCGGGCATGAGAATTTCGATCGGCATGTCCGTGCCCTCCTTAGAGTACGATGTCGGTCCAGAGCTCGGACGGATCCGGCTCGGCGTCGTGCTGGGCAAATTCGGCGGCGTCGGCGACGATGTCGCGGACCTCCTTGTCGATGGCCTTGAGATCGTCTTCGCTCGCCCACCTCTTATCGATCAGGCGCGCCTTGACCTGTTCGATTGGGTCGTGCTCCGAGCGCATCTTCTGCACTTCTTCCTTGGAGCGATACTTCGCCGGGTCGGACATCGAATGCCCGCGATAGCGATAGGTCTGCATCTCGAGGATCAGCGGGCCGTTGCCGGCGCGGCACCATTCGGCGGCGACGTCGCCGGCTGTCTTGACCGCGCGAACGTCCATGCCGTCGACCTGCATGCCGGGAATCTTGAAGGAAGCGCCGCGGTTGGAGAAGTCGGTCTCGGCGGATGAGCGCGACACCGATGTGCCCATGGCGTAGCGATTGTTCTCGATGATGTAGATTACCGGCAGCTTCCACAGCGAGGCCATGTTGAAGCTTTCATAGACCTGGCCCTGGTTGGCGGCGCCGTCGCCGAAATAGGTCAGCGAGACATTCTTGTTGTCGCGGTAGCGGTTGGCGAAGGCCAGGCCTGTGCCCAGCGACACCTGCGCGCCCACGATGCCGTGGCCGCCATAGAAATGCTTCTCCTTGGAGAACATGTGCATGGAGCCGCCCTTGCCTTTCGACAGGCCGCCACGGCGCCCGGTGAGCTCGGCCATGACGCCGCGCGGCGACAGATCCATCGCCAGCATGTGGCCATGGTCGCGATAGGCGGTGATCATCTGGTCGCCCTCGATCAGCGCCATCTTCATGCCGGTAACGACGGCCTCCTGGCCGATATAGAGGTGGCAGAAGCCGCCGATAAAGCCCATGCCGTAAAGCTGGCCCGCCTTCTCCTCGAAGCGGCGAATGAGCAGCATGTGCCGGTAGGCGGAGAGCTCTTCTTCTTTGGTGAAGTCGGCTGGCTTGGGGGTGGAAAGGGCCGACGATTTGCCCTCGGATCTGGATTTGGACTTGGCAGGCGCTTTTCTGGCGGCGGTGGCCATACATCACTCCCTGTTGGCGTCTCTTCGCGGACATTCAAGGGAGAGCGACCCGTCTCCCCACCGATTTGAGCGAGGCTAACACGCAAGAGTGCAATGCGCCATGCTGAAAAATGCATGGCTGACATGCATCCTAAGCGATTAGAATCATTGCAAATAAGTTTGATTAACCGAAATTCGGTTATTTTGCCGAAGCCGGCAGCATGATGGTGATTTCGTCTGGATGGGACAGATTGAGCGCCTTTCGGGCCTGCTCGTCAAGCATGTCCTTTTCCAGCGTGCCTTCATGCATGAGCTGGACACGACGTTCGAAGTCGATCCGGCGCGCCTTGACCGCGTCGAGCTGAGTCTGGAGTTCGGCCGCCTGGGCCTGCAGCCGATATTTGGAGTAGATGCCAAACTCACCGTGATAGGCATGGAAGCCGAAATAGGCGAGAAACAGCACGCAGAGCGACGGAACGATCAGCTTGCCGGTGTTTCTCTGCTTGTGCTGACGTGTCCACATGACCCGACCCCTTTCGGCCGCGAGCGCAAGCGGCTGTTCGAGTCTTTTTTCGCCCGATTGTGCTTAATGGACGGTTACGGTTGGCTGGACTGAGACTTACCGAAACAAAAAGAGGCGGGGAAACCCGCCTCTCCGCCTCTTTCAACAACCAAGACAGTTCGTCCGGATCAGCCCTTGACCACCGACTTGCCGGCGTAGCGCGCCTGCCGGCCGAGCTCTTCCTCGATCCGGATGAGCTGGTTGTACTTGGCCATGCGGTCTGAGCGCGACAGCGAGCCGGTCTTGATCTGCCCGCAGTTGGTGGCGACGGCGAGGTCGGCAATGGTCGAATCCTCGGTCTCGCCCGAGCGGTGCGACATGACGGCGGTGTAGCCGGCCTTGTGCGCGGTCTCGACCGCGTCGAGCGTTTCGGTGAGCGAGCCGATCTGGTTGACCTTGACCAGGATCGAGTTGGCGACGCCCATGCGGATACCGTCGCGCAGTCGCGCCGTGTTGGTGACGAACAGGTCGTCGCCGACCAATTGGGTCTTCTTGCCGATCAGATCGGTCAGGTATTTCCAGCCCTCCCAATCGTCCTCGGCAAGGCCGTCCTCGATGGTGACGATCGGATAATCGGAAGCGAGCTTGGCGAGGTATTTGGCCTGCGCCTTCGGATCGCGGGTCTTCTTCTCGCCCTCATAGACGTAGTTACCGTCCTTGAAGAACTCGGTCGCCGCGCAGTCGAGGCCGAGTGCCACGTCCTCGCCCGGCCTGAAGCCGGCCTTCTCGATCGATTCCATGATGAAATCGAGGGCCGACGGCGCGCTCTTCAGGTTGGGGGCGAAACCGCCCTCGTCGCCGACATTGGTGTTGTGGCCGGCATCCTTCAGCTTCTTTCTCAGCGTATGGAAGATTTCAGAGCCCCAACGCACGCCGTCGCGCAGGGTCGGCGCGCCGACCGGCAGGATCATGAATTCCTGAAAGTCGATCGGGTTGTCGGCATGAGCGCCGCCATTGATGATGTTCATCATCGGCACCGGCAGGATGTGCGCCTTGGCGCCGCCGACATAGCGGTAGAGCGGCAGCCCGGCGGCCTCGGCGGCGGCCTTGGCCACCGCCAGCGACACGCCGAGGATGGCGTTGGCGCCGAGCCGGCTCTTGTTCGGAGTGCCGTCGAGCTCGATCATCGTCTGGTCGATATGGATCTGGTTCTCGGCTTCCATGCCGCCGATCGCCTCGAATAACTCGCCGTTCACCGCCTCGACGGCGCCCTGGACTCCCTTGCCGAGATAGCGCGGCCCGCCGTCGCGCAGCTCGACCGCCTCATGCGCGCCGGTCGAGGCGCCCGACGGAACGGCGGCGCGGCCCATCGAGCCGTCTTCCAGCACCACGTCGACCTCGACGGTCGGATTTCCACGGCTGTCCAGGATTTCACGCCCGACAATGTCGATGATGGCGGTCATTGCGATGTCCCCGATTTTGATCGATTGAAGCGTCGCGCCCCTCTTAGCCAAAGCCCGGCAAAAGGCAATTGGGCGGTCCGCAATAATTGCCGGCGACAAGATTCACGAAGCGCAAATC
>NZ_RZSR01000677.1:0-3385 GCF_004023265.1 Mesorhizobium sp. M1A.F.Ca.IN.020.06.1.1 | reverse complement strand
ATGTATGCATACGAAGATCCCTCAGCCTTGCGTTCTTTTCGGCGCGCGCCTGGCGCTCCGCCTCGGCAATCGAGGCCAAGCCTGGCATCTCGGCCTTGTGAAGGTGAGAACTCCTCGACATAGCGAGACAAAACGCGGTCGCCCTATTTTGCGTTCCAGCCCATCCGCCTGAAAACAAGTGCGGTGATCATACCCGCGAGCACGACCGAAAAGCCGGATGGCCAAGGCCACCCCAAGCCGCCGCACGTTTCATTCGCGCCGCCATCGCTACGAGCGGCCCGACTGAATCAGCGCAGACCCAGAAAACTCAAAATGGCGATCACGATGACGATAGCACCTACGATCCAGATGATGTTGTTCATGGTCCTCTCCACATGTCAGCGGTCAGGAAACGCGCCTGCCAAGGGGGCATAGGCCGAAGTTTCTTTCGGGAGCCCTCGCAAAGACCTCAACACTTAGAAACTGCTAATGTTCCGCCCGCATCTGTGCCGGGGGCCGGACTAGGCGTTCTTGGCACCTGGAAGCGGTTTCTGCAGCCTCGACGGCCGCGCTGTTAACCGCTCGCCTGAAGGCCGGACCAAGGTCGGTGTCGCAATTGCCGCGGCTGGCCTATACTCTTTGTCCGTGGTGGGGTGAATCGCGCGAATGCTCAGGGAGACCTTGAAGCGACTTGTGCAAATCTGGAGCGGGCTGTCGCTGGCCTGGCAGTTTGTGATTGCCGGCGGCATCGGGCTTTTGGCGGTGATGCTCGTGGTTGGCCTCTGGGTGACGTCGCAAATCCGCGAAGGCGTGATGCACAACTCCGCCACCACGACGGCGCTCTATGTCGACAGCGTGATCGCGCCGCTGCTGCCGGACCTGCGCAAGAGCCGCGAGCTCGACGACACGGTCAAACGGGCGCTGGACGAGACGCTCGGCCAGGGCGCGCTCGGCAAGAGGCTAGTGTCATTCAAGCTGTGGCGGCGCGACGGCACGGTGCTTTACGCCGATAACTCGAAGCTGATCGGCAAGACGTTTCCGCCCAACCCCAATCTGATCTCGGCCTTTGCCGGCAATGTCGTGGCGGAATTCAACAACCTCGCCGACGATCCTGAGACCAGCGAAGAGAAAGCGGTGACCGCGCCGTTGTTCGAGATCTACAACCCCGTGCGCGAACCCTGGTCGGGCGAAGTGGTGGCGGTGTCGGAATTCTACGAAGTCGCCGACGATTTCCAGGAGACGCTGAATTCAGCACTCAGATGGACCTGGCTGGTGGTGGCCGGCGCCACCGCCGCCTCGCTGGCGCCGCTGTCGGGCATCGTGCTTCGCGGCAGCCGCACCATCCAGACGCAGCGTGCCGCGCTGGAAGCCAAGGTCAGCGAGTTGCAGGAGGCGCTGGCGCAGAACTCGTCGCTACGCCAACGCGTGCAGCGCGCCTCGCGGCGAGCCACTGCCATCAACGAACGCTACCTGAGGCGCATCGGCGCCGACCTGCATGACGGCCCGGCGCAGCTGGTGGCACTTGCCGCGCTCAGAATGGACAGTCCGGTGCTGGTCGACCCCGCCACGCCCAAACCGCAGCGCGAGGCGGAAATCGCCGGCATCCATAAGACGCTGGGCGAAGCGATGAGCGAGATACGCGGCATCTGCAACGGCCTGGTGCTGCCGCAGATCGAGACGCAGGCGGTGGCCGACATATTGCGGCTGGCGGTCGCCGAGCATGAGCGCCGCACCGACACCAAAGTGCTGCTGACGCTGCCAGAGCGCTTGCCGGAACTCGGCACCTCAGAGAAGATCAGCATCTATCGTTTCGTGCA
The DNA here is from genome assembly GCF_004023265.1 of Mesorhizobium sp. M1A.F.Ca.IN.020.06.1.1. NCBI lineage: Bacteria > Pseudomonadati > Pseudomonadota > Alphaproteobacteria > Hyphomicrobiales > Phyllobacteriaceae > Mesorhizobium > Mesorhizobium sp. M1A.F.Ca.IN.020.06.1.1. The sequence continues at coordinate 1,589 of NZ_RZSR01000677.1, read as the reverse complement.
GGAAGGACTGAACAACGCCTTCCGGCACGGCAAGGGCAAGGGCCAGCAGGTGAGAGCCACGATGAAGGGCGGCAAGCTTTTGGTCGAGGTGCAGGACACCGGCCCGGGCTTCAATCCTGCGCGAAGCGAAGGCCTCGGGCTCGCCGGTCTCAGGGAGCGTATCGAAAGCATTGGCGGGCAATTCGAGACGCTTTCGGGGCCGGGGGGAACGAGACTGGTAATCACATTGTCTGTCGAGGAGCAGCCGTGACCGCACCCATCCGCATCGCTATTGTCGACGACCATCCGCTGTTTCGTGAGGGCGTGGCGCGCAGCCTCGGCGAGATCGGCGGCTTCGAGCTTGTCGGCGAAGGCGCCAGCGCCGAGGACGCCGAAAAGCTGGTCCGCGCCAGCGCGCCCGACGTGCTGCTGCTCGACATCAGCATGCCCGGCGGCGGCCTCAATGCGCTGGCCAGCATCCTTTCGGCGGCGCCTGAGCAAAAGATCGTCATGCTCACCGTGTCCGAGACCAATGCCGATGTCGCCCAGGCGCTGAAGGCGGGCGCGCGGGGCTATGTGCTGAAGGGCGTCGGCTCCAAGTCGCTGGCCGAGATCCTGCGCGACGTCGCCAACGGCCAGAGCTACGTTTCGCCGACGCTTTCGGCCCGGCTGCTGTCGGATCTCTTGCAGCCCACCAGCCGCAAGCCCGACCCGCTCAGCCAGCTCACCGGCCGCGAGGCCGAGATCCTGGGGCTGGTGGCGGAGGGCCTGAGCAACAAGGAGGTCGCGATGCGGCTGTCGCTGCAGGAAAAGACGGTCAAGCACCACATGACCCGAGTGCTCGCCAAGCTCAACGTGCGCAATCGGACGGAGGCGGCGCTGCTGATGCATGAAGCGAGAGAGAGGAATTAGTGAATAGTGGAAAGTACAGTGAATGGTGAAGCGTCGGCGCGTTCCCATTCGGTGAAGTGCGTTTCGTTGATTACTGTTCCCTATTCACCATTCACCGTCACTTCAAAAGCAAATCACCCCCGCCTCTGAAGGCGGGGGTGACATGCGAAGGCGCGGGAAAAGGGGGTAGCTTCTCTCGGCCCTCACAAGCCTAGCAGACGGGCCAGATCCTTCTCGGTCGCCCGGCGCTCGACGATGGTGCGGCCTTGCGCATCGCTCATCTCGAAGCGTCCGTTCTCGATCTCTTCCTTCATGCCGTTGCGGTGGATGATGGTGATCCTGTTGCCGTCGATCTCGATTATGTCGCCCGTCGCCGCATTGACACGGCTGGCGGCCTTGCCGCCGGGGCTGGTGTTGCCTTTGCCGCTGTTGTTGCCAGGACCGGCATTGGCATTGCCGCCACCGGCATTGCTGTTGCCAGAATTGCCGCCAGCGTTTCCGCCGCCGCTGTTGCCCCCGCCGCCATTGCCGTTGCCGCCGCCGTTGTCGGCATAAGCGGTGGCCACCAGAAGCTTGGCGAGGCTATTGGACGTGAAATGACCAGGCGCGGCAAAAAGCGCCAGCGCGGCCGCGGCGCGCAGCGTAAGGCGGACAAACCTTTTTGAGGCGGGTTCGCGCATGCCGTCCTTGGGTCATGCCGGGTCCGCCTCGGCCCTGCC
>NZ_RZSR01000676.1:0-3395 GCF_004023265.1 Mesorhizobium sp. M1A.F.Ca.IN.020.06.1.1 | reverse complement strand
GAGCAGGACGCCGAATTCGTTCTGCGCGATTGCGAGCGAGCAGTCAAAAAGCGCCCGTACCTTGCCGTAGGAGGCCGAGAGATTGCGGACGTCGAGCAGTCTCACGTGCTCCTCCCGAGGTAGGCGCCGATGACGGCTTCATTGGTCCTGATTTCTTCGGGGCGTCCTGACGCCAGATTTCGACCCAGGTGGAACACATGGATCCGGTCGCACAGGCTCATGACCAAGCCCATGTGATGCTCGATCAGGAGGATCGAGAGCCTGCGGCTATGCCGGATCGTATTGACGAGGGCGCCGAATTCGGTGACCTCGCCATGGGTCAGTCCGCCGGCCGGCTCATCCAGCAACAGGAGCTTGGGCTCGGCCGCCAGGGCGCGTGCGATCTCCATCCGCTTTTGCAAGGGATAGGGCAGGGAGTCGGCGCGCACGCTCGATAATGCGGCCATTCCCAATTCATCCAGAATTGATTCAGCCTTGCGGCGGACCGTCTTCTCCTCGGCCCACGCACCGAAGGGATTGAGAAGGGCACGCGCGACTTTTCCACCCATCTTGTGGTGTGCGCCGAGCATGACGTTCTCCAGGACGCTCAGCGAGCCGTATACGCCGACATTTTGGAATGTCCGAGCGATCCCGAGACCGATGATGTCGCGCACCGCCGAATTGGAGATTATCCGACCCGACAGCTCTACGGTGCCGCGTTGAAGGCGTGCAAGGCAGGTGATGGCATTCAGGAAGGTGGTCTTGCCCGCGCCATTCGGGCCGATCAAGCCGCAAATCTCGCCATCGCCGACGTCGAGCGAGACATTGTCGAGCGCCTGCACGCCTCCGAAGCTGACCGATACGCCATCCGCCGCGAGCACCGGCAGATAGGCTTTGATATGTTCCTGCACAGCCACGCACTCCTCCCAGGCGTGTCAGCGGAACCGGCGCTTCCGCGTCTGTCCCACTTTAGATACCATATAGTATTTGAAGTCTGAGTCGTATGTCAACCGACTTCGCCGGTGCACCTGCACTAAGGCGAGGCGGGTTCCGGCCAGCTGCCCAGTCGGATTGACAAGGTTAGTGAGATACGCTTTGGTATTTGAAATCTGACCGGTATCCGGAAGGGGCCGGTCATGGAGAACTCAGACCGGGGAGGACGGTGTGACTTCATCCTGCCGCAAGGTGCCGCGAGCGTGTGCCCGCTATCCTGTAGCCAACAACGGTAATGCGACGTGATTGGCGTTGCCCGATCGCCGCAGGAGGCCGTTATGCTGGCGGTCGCCATTTGCGGCCTTTTGTCGTTCGCCTTGAGCGGCCTGATGCGATGGGGGCGCGTCGATCGCCGTTGGTACGATCTCTTGATCCCGCTCGGCTTCTTCCTGTCCTACTGGTTGACCTACAATCGCCTTCCCTCCTTCCCTCCGGTCGGCGCCGTCAACAAGGTGTTCTACCTGGCGGCGGTTGGATCGATCCTGGGCGTGGCGACGGAATGGACAGGCAGCCGCAGGCTCGGACAGTTGCTGTTGGCGGCAATGCCGGTCGCCTCAGCAGCTTACATCGGCGATACGATTGCCGTGGCGCAGCCTCTCGACCTGGTTGTCGCCGCTCTGGCCGGAGCGGCAGCGCTATATGCACTTCATCGGGAAGCTGACTATCCCGATGAGGGATCAGGCCTGCGCCCTGCGATCATGCTCGCGGTTGCCAGCGCGGGCTTTGCTCCCATTGCCTTCATGGGGGCTTCATCATCCAGCCTGCAACTGTCTCTTGGCGTCGCCTTTGGCATCGCCGGCATCGTGGTTGGGCACCTGTCCCGGCCGAATTACCGCTTCGGATGGGCATCCTTGCTCGGCGGAGCGGCGGGCATGATGGCTGTGGCGCAGACCGTCGCGCTGATCACTCGTAAGATCGACCTTCTCGCCCTTGCGGTGCTCCTGCTGCTTTTCCTGGTCCCTTCGGCCTGCCGCGTGATCCTCGATCGTCTCGATCAGAAAACCCCTGCACTCGCCACGTCCGTCTTCGCAGGGTTTTGCCTGGTGCCGGCCGTCGCGGCAGTCGCAGTGATGCTGGCACGGAAGGGGTTCAGCCTTCCGCTGTGAATTCGCTTTTCGTGCATCAACAAAGGAGGATGGAATGAACTACAGACTGAAACTAGCTTTGCTAGCTGCACTCGCAACGGCGCCAATCGGGCCGGCAACCGCACAGCCGATCACGTTCGACATCGATCCGGTTCATTCCGGCATCGTGTTCTTCATCAATCATCTCGGCTTTTCCAACGTCATCGGCGTCGCAAAGGAGTTCTCCGGGGAATTCACCTTCGACAAGGACGCGCCTGAGGCCAGCAAGCTGCAGGCCAAGGTCAAGGTGTCCAGCATCTCCACCAACAATGCCCAGCGCGACAGCGACATCCAGGGCGCCGACTGGTTCAATGCCACCGAGTTTCCGGACATCACCTTCGTCGGCACCAAATTCACCAAGTCGAGCGACAAGCAGGGCACCATCACGGGCGATCTCACCATCGCCGGTGTGACCAAGCCGGTGACGCTCGACGTGACCTTCAACGGCCAGGGCAAGAACCCGTGGGACGGCAGTCTTGAGGCCGGCTTCAGCGCGACTGCCAAGTTGAAGCGCAGCGACTTCGGCATGACGGCCAATCTTCCCCTGATCGGGGACGAGGTCACGCTGCGCATTGAAACGGAGGGGCGCGGCCGCAGCTGACGGCGGCTTCGCGTTCTCCTGAGCGCGCCGGACGTCCTCGCGGATGTCCGGCGGTGCTGACTGATAGGCTGCGCGTGGCAATCGTGCCGCAACATTCGCCCATGTAGCGGCAACGAGAGACCATGGCGCGCCGACGATCGGCGCGCCATGGTCTGGCTCGGCTCTCGGGAGATGGCTGCGCGCTTAAGCGATCGACGAGCGATCGTCGGCTTCGAGGTCTTGCCACGAGCCACGCTCGTAGAGCCACCTGGCCGTATTCTTGATGCCGCCAAACGGAAAGACATGCAGCTGCGCGATTGCCGACTCCGGCTTTGCCCGCAGATGGTGCTCGATCGGGCCGACGAAGCTCTCCGGCGAGTGACTGGTGGCAAGGGCGGCAAGCGAGGCGCTGCGCTTTTTCAAGAAATTCAGCGAATTGCCGACGCCGCACAAGGCGGCGTATTTTAGCAAGGTCGTGATCTTGGCGGGACCGGCCACGCCAAGATGGATCGGTAGGTCCGCCCCGGAAACCGCCAGGCCGTCCGCCCAGGCGATGAACTTGTCCGCGTCGAAGCCAAATTGGGTGACGACACGCATCTTTGCCCCGGTCCGCTCGGCCCAGGCGGCTCTTCATCCGGAGCGCTGCAATCGCCGCCTCGTCGCCAAAGTCGCGACTGCCTTCCGGATGGCCGGCTACACCGATCTCGGTGATGCCGTAC
>NZ_RZSR01000675.1:0-3403 GCF_004023265.1 Mesorhizobium sp. M1A.F.Ca.IN.020.06.1.1 | reverse complement strand
GAAGTGGACCGCGTGGTCGAAGGCCTCTCGCTCAAGGGCAAGACGATCCTCGATCTCGGCTGCGGCGCCGGCGGCGTCACGCTGGATCTGGTCGCGCGCCATGGTGCGGCGCATGCGACCGGTTTCGATGTCGAGAGGCCGGTGATCGAGACGGCAAAGCGAAACGCGGCTGCGCAGGGTCTCCAAGACCGCGTGAGCTTCCTCCAGGCGCCGCCGGGACTGCTGCCTTTCACCGATGCTTCCTTCGACGTCGTCTTCTCGAAGGACGCACTGTTGCATGTCCGGGACAAGGATGCCCTGTTCGCCGAGATTTTCCGCGTGCTGAAGCCCGGCGGCGTCTTCGCCGCGTCGAACTGGATGATCTCGCACGACGGCGAGCCGTCTGCGGACATGAAGGCCTATCTCGCGGCGGAAGGCTTGTCCTTTGCCATGGCTTCGCCGGCGCGCTACGCCGAGGCGATGCGTCGTGCTGGCTTCCGCGACATCAGCGTCCGCGACCGCAACGCATGGTACCGGGATGTGGCGCGGGAGGAACTGGCGCGCCTGAAGGGGCCACTCTATCAAGCGCTCGCCGCCGCGGTCGGCGGGGGCTATGTCGACAAGAACATCCGGACCTGGGAGGCGATGCAGAAGGTGCTTGACAGTGGTGAGCACCGCCCCACTCATCTGCGCGGTTGGAAGCCGGTCGGATAGCCGGCAATGCTGGAGACCGTCACGCTCATGAAGAATGCAGAGGCCAGGGATGCCTTGCCCGAACCGGCACGAAAAGGAGAGGCCGAGAAGCGCGGCCGCAAGGCTTCGAAAGAAGTCAGGCAACTCCAGTTGATCGAGGCGACGATCGATTCACTGGCCAAGCGCGGCTATGCGGAAACGACGATGGCCGATGTGGCCGACGGCGCGGGCCTGTCCCGCGGCATCGTCAACTTCCATTTCGAAAGCAAGGAGAAGCTGCTCGTCGCCACGCTGCAATATATGTATGACGAGTATTCGGCGCATTGGCGCGCGGCCTTGCAGAAGGCAGGCGACGATCCGGCGCGGCAGCTGCAGGCGCTGGTGTGGGCCGACTTCGATCGCTCGATCTGCAACAAGCGCAAGCTCGCCGCCTGGTGCGCCTTCTGGGGCGAGGCCAAATCGCGGCCGACCTACCAGGCGCTGAGCAGCTCGCGCGACGCTTACTACCAGCAGGTGTTCATCGATCTCTGCGCGACGCTCAAGCAAAGCGGCGGCTATGCCTATGAGCCGCAGGTCATGGCGCTGGCGCTATCGGCCATGCTCGAGGGCCTGTGGCTGCGGTTGATGATGGGCACCCAGGACACCACGCGCGAGACCGCGCTGCAGGCCGCCAACGCGTTCCTGGCCGCGGCCTTTCCGAAACACTACGGTTAACGACGGCCCGGGGTTAGCAACAGCCGGCCAGCAAGACCGGCAAGACCAAAAGAGGATGGAACAGCATGAAGAAACTCAGCCGACGCTTGACACTTACTTTGGCGCTCGCCGGCGCGCTGGCATCTTCGGCGGCAGCGTTCGCCGTTGCCGCCGACAAGGACCTCATCGTGTTCGACTGGTCCGGCTATGAGGACCCCAGCTTCCACGGCAAATATGTCGAGAAGGACGGCGACTCGCCGACCTTCGCTTTCTTCGGCGATGAGGACGAGGCATTCGAGAAGATCCGCTCCGGCTTCAAGGCCGACCTCGGACATCCGTGTTCGCAAAGCGTGGTGAAGTGGCGCGAGGCGGGGCTGTTGCAGCCGCTCGACACCTCCAAGATCGCCGGCTGGAAGGATCTCAACCCCGGCATCATGGCGATGAAGGACCTTGCCACCACCCCCGACGGCAAAGCCTGGTTCATGCCTTGGGACTGGGGTGACACGCAGCTCACCTTCAACTCCGACAAGATCGCCGAGAAGGACGTGCAGTCGCTGAAGGCCTTCGCCGATCCCAAGTATAAGGGACGCGTCTCGATCGGCGACAATGTCGACGACGCCTATGCGCTGGCCAGCCTCGCCATCGGGCTGAAGGACTGGACAAAGATGACGGACGAGCAGTTCAAGCAGGCGTCCGATTTCCTGCGCCAGGTGCACAAGAACGTGCGCTCCTACTGGACCGACACCACCGACATCGTGCAGCTGCTCTCAGGCGGCGAGGTCGATCTCGCCTGGGCCTGGAACGACGCGGCGGTGCAATCACAGGCCGCCGGCGTGCCGATCAAGTCCAAGAAGGATACCGACGAGGGCATCTCGACATGGGTGTGCGGCTATGTGCTGTTCAAGGACGCGCCCGGCAACATTGACAAGGCCTATGATTATCTCAATGCCGTCAACGATCCGGAAGTCGCCAAGGTGCTGGTCAAGGACTGGGGCTACGGCCAAGCCAACGCCAAGGGCATGGCCGGTGTCGACCAGGCGGTGCTCAAGGAAAAGGGCTACGACAACGTGGAAAAATGGGTCGACAAGACGCTGTTCCAGCAGCCGCTGCCTTCCGAGCTCAAGCTGAAGATGATCGCCGAGTTCGAGAAGATCAAGGCCGGCTATTGAACAGCAAGATCGAAAGAACCGACGTTGCAATCGTCGGCGCCGGCTTCACCGGCCTGTCGGCCGCGCTCGAATTGAAGCGCGCCGGCATCGATTTCCTTGTCCTGGAAGCGCGCGGCCGCGTCGGCGGTCGTGTGGAAGGTGCGCGAAACGGGCTCGGCGAGCTGATCGACAGCGGCGGCCAGTTCCTGTGCGAGGACATGCCGGAGCTGATGGCGCTGGCCAGGGCGCGAGGCAAGACCTTCGTCAAAACCTTTGTCGATGGCGATTTCATCACCCATCCACCGATGTCGGTCGACCAGGCCGGACAGACCTATGTGACCGCGATGGCGATCCGCGACCGCATGAACTGGATCGAGCCTGACGATCCCGCGATCGCCGGGCTGACAGTCGCCTCCTGGCTCGAACGCCAGACCGATCCGGTAGATGCCAAAGCCGCCTTCCGCTCGATGATCGAGGGACTGTGGTGCCTGGCGCTGGAAAAGGTGCCGCTCTGGTACCTGATCGACAATGATCGCCGCATCACCAACGAAGTGCCGGAACTGCAATATTCTCTGCGCGAGACCATGCAGTCGCTGGCCGCGGACCTGGCGGGCGATCTCGGTGACCGGCTGCGGCTGAACGAGCCGGCCATTCGCATCGAGCGCGGGCCGTCAGGCGTTCGTGTCGTTGCCGGCAGCGGCGCCGTCGAGGCGCGCGAGGTCCTGCTCGCCCTGCCGCCAGCGACGGCCAACAGGCTCGACTTTCGGCCTGCCTTGTCAACGGCCTTAAAGAAGGCGCTTGGCGTCTGGGAAAGCGGCGCGGTGGTCAAGATCCTCGTCCGCTATGCCAGGCCGTTCTGGCGCGAGCGCGATCTGAGCGGCATGGTGATG
>NZ_RZSR01000674.1:0-3407 GCF_004023265.1 Mesorhizobium sp. M1A.F.Ca.IN.020.06.1.1 | reverse complement strand
TCTTCTCTAGCCGGGACAGCATGAACCGCCGCAGCTTCATCAAGACGGCCGCTGCGGCTGCCTTCGCCACGGCGGCGTTTCCACATACCGGCCTTGCCGCGGCGCCGCGCAAGGGCGGCGCGCTGCGCCTTGGCCTCAACGGCGGCAGCTCCGCCGACACGCTGGACCCGACGCAGCTGATCGGCACTTTTTCCATCAACGTCTCGCGGCAGGTCTACAACACGCTGGTGGAGATCGGCGATGACGGCAAGCCGGCGCCGGAGCTCGCGGCAAGCTGGGAAGCCAGCGACGGCAACAAGCGCTGGATCCTCAATCTCAGGCCGGGCGTGCAGTTTCACAACGGCAAGACGTTCGACGCCGACGACGTCAAATACTCGCTGGGCCTGCATATCGGCGACAAGACCAAGTCGAAGGCCAAAGGGCTGGTCGCCGACGTCGCGGAAGTGCGGGCCATCTCGCCGACGCAAGTCGAGATCCTGCTCAAATCGCCAAATCCCGACATGGATTATGTGCTGTCGGATCTGCATTTCGCCATGGTGCCCGCAGGCTTCGCCGACTGGTCGAAAGCGATCGGCACCGGTCCGTTCAAGCTCACCGCCTTCCAGCCCGGCGTGCACGCCACCGCCGCCCGCAACGAGACCTACTGGCGCAGCGATCGCGGCCATGTCGACACGGTCGAGACGGTCGTTATCAACGACGCCGCGGCGCGCGTCTCGGCTCTTCAAGGCGGCTCGGTGCACATCGTCAACGGCATCGACTACAAGATCGCACCGCTGCTCAAGAAGGACCCCCGCGCCTATCTGCTGGTCACCGAAGGCAAGCAGCATTTCTCGCTGCCGATGGACGCCACGAAGGAGCCGTTCAACAGCCCCGATGTCGTGCTGGCGCTGAAGCACGCGCTCGACCGTGAGCAGATGGTGAAGCTGCTGATGGCCGGCTTCGGACGGGTGGGCAACGACCATCCGATCGCTGCCAGCGATCCGAGCTTCAATCCTAACATCGCGCAGCGCGCCTACGATCCGGACAAGGCCCGTTTTCACCTCAAGAAAGCCGGCAAGAGCGATCTTACCCTCGAGCTGCACGCCGCCCCCGTGGCGTTCGAGCAGGCGGTCAACACGGCCGAGCTTTTCGCGCAATCGGCCAAGCCCGCCGGCATCACCATCAATGTCAAGCGCGAGCCCGATGACGGCTACTGGAGCGACGTGTGGCTGAAGAAGCCATGGGTGGCTTCCTTCTGGGCCGGGCGGCCATCGGCGAGCATGATGTTTTCCTCCGTCTACGCCTCGGGCGCGCCGTGGAACGAAACGCATTGGAAGAACGACAGCTTCGACAGACGGCTGACGGAGTCGCGCTCATTGGCCGATCCGGCGAAACGCCGCGACGTCTATTTCGAGCTGCAGCAGATGATCCATGACGAGTGCCCGACCATCATCCCGGCCTTCGCCAGTTGGATCGACGCGGCGCGCCTGGAGGTGAAGGGATTCGTTCCCAACCCCAACTTCCTGCTCAGCGATCATCGCGTGGCCGAACGGGTCTGGCTGAGCGCATAAGAGCTTCCGCCGGAGAGCGTCAGCAGGAACATTTCTGCCGGCCCCACATTGTGCTATATGGGGTGTGGCCGGCTCAACGGCCGGCCACGGCGGGAGGCACGTGGCAAGGGGATGTCGCAGGTCCAGACCGTAAAGCCAGCCGAAGCAGCGGCGCCGCCTAGAGGCTCCGATGCGTTCGCGCTGAAGCTCACTTCCTCCGAATTCGCAACCACCATGTCGCATTTCCACCGCGCGGAAATCGGGCGCATGGCGGGCTGGCGCGACCGGCTCGACCGCACCAGCAATTGGGCGATCACCGTGGTGGCGGCGATGCTGTCCGTATCGCTGTCGACGCCCTCGGCGCATCACGGCGTGCTGCTCTTCGCCATGCTGCTCATCACGCTGCTTCTATGGATCGAAGCGCGGCGCTACCGGTTCTTCGACGTCTATCGGGCGCGGGTGCGTCAGTTCGAGCGCTATTACTTCGCGCAGATTTTTTCGCCGCAGCCGGACTTCGCCTCCAACTGGCTGGCCATCCTCGGCGAAGGCCTGCGCTCGCCGCGCTTCCTCATCTCGCAGCGCGCGGCACTGGTCCGGAGGCTGCGCCGAAACTACGTCTTCATGTATACGATCTTGATGCTTGCCTGGGTCTTGAAGATCACCACGCCCAGCCTGCAGCGCGAAGGCTCGCCGATCGGCTTCAGCGCCTCGCTGCTCGACACCTTTCGCGTGGCGACGCTCGGTCCCATCCCCGGCGTCGTGGTGGTCTGCGGCGTCGTCGTATTCTATCTCGCGATGCTTGCCGCCGCCTTCCTGATGCGCGCCGACGACGGCGAACTGTCGTTCGGCGACGTGCATGTTTGAGCCTGGGGCGGCGGCCCTTGGTCTTTCAGGCAGCCCGCCGTTTCCACGCGCTCACAATCCCGGTGGCCTGACGAAACCGTCGGTGAGACGCGCCAGCGCTTTCGCCACGGCCAGCAGCTTCATGTCCGAATGGCGGCGGCCGACCAGCTGGGCGCCGATCGGCAGGCCCTCCCGGTCGACACCGATTGGAATGACGGCGGCCGGATGCCCGGTCAGGTTGAAGCGGCAGGCGTGGCTGAGCCCGCTCCAGTAGGGCGTCTCGATGCCGTCGACGGGGATCGGCGCACCCATTTCGCGGTGGCGGAAGGCCGTGCACATCATCGCCGGACAGACCAGCACGTCCCACCCGTCGAAGAACCGCTCCCAGGCAGCGATGAATTCGTCGCGCTGGTTGAGCGCCTCGAGATAGGCGGCCAGCGAGGGCGAGGTTTCGCGCGGCTGCCGGAAGACCTGCGAATACCAGGTGATGAGATCGGAAAACAGCGCCCGCTCGGCCGCGAAATCGTGGCGCGGCAATGCCTGCCCTACCCGCGCGCCGCCGACCTCGATGGCGCCCGCGAAGCCTGCGATCGCGTCGGCGATGTCGAGCGCCGTCGGCACTCCGGGAAATTCAGGCGCGAAGGCAACCCTGAGCTTGCCCAGCGGCGGCTCCGGCGCCTCGCCCGTCGCTACCGGCGGCACTTCGGTGTCGAGACCGTCGGCGCCGGCGATGATGCGGTGGGCCAGGATGAGATCGTCGACGTCGCGGGCCAAAGGCCCGATGTCGAACAGCAGGCGGAAGCTGCGCGGCAGGTCGGGCGGATCGGCGTAGCTGCCGGTGATCGGCACCGTCGCCTGCGTCGGCTTGAAGCCATAGACGCCGCACAGATGCGCCGGCATCCGGATCGAGCCGCCGGCATCGCTGCCGATCTCGAGCGGCACCAGCCCGGCGGCGACCGCGGCCGCCGCCCCACCGCTGGAGCCGCCGGGCGTGCGGGTAACGTCCCACGGATTGACGGTGCGGCCAAAGATCGG
>NZ_RZSR01000673.1:0-3407 GCF_004023265.1 Mesorhizobium sp. M1A.F.Ca.IN.020.06.1.1 | reverse complement strand
GCGCCACGTTGATTGGCGGCCCGATCACCGATCTCAACGTCATGAGCCGCCGCGGCTGCATCAGCCATACGGTCGAGCGCTTGCCTGTTTCGGGTGAAGTCGAGATAAGGTCGACCGACGGCACGACGATTATCTTGCCGGTTGGCGGTGGCGTCACAGTCCTCACGGACACCGCTGCCAGCCTCGGACCGCTTGATGCGCTCGTCCTCGATCAGCAGAGCCAGAAACTGCGCCTCCAGCCTGAAGGGCATGAGCTGATTTTTGTGATCCGCCTGCGCGTCACCGCCGCCAATGGTTAACGGCTGTTGCCAAACATGATCGCGGCGCGGGCGAAATATCGCCTGGCCCCTTGCATGTATCACGAAAAAGCCTGAATCCTTTCCCTGATCGGACCCGGGGCGGGAAGCGAGGGGCGTTCGCCCTTGAGTTGTCGAAAGGGGACGCCCCTGTCATGGAGCGCAAACAAACTTTCGGCCGAACCTGCCATGCAACAGATTGCATTTGAACCGGTTTTAGGGCCATTGCCGTGGCGGTGACGCCGCATCGCGCCCCGCCTTACGGAATAATCAATGAACATCCAGACGAATCCCGCCAAGATCGAACAAACTAGTGCCGGCTTCCCGACCGTCACGGAAGCGCCGATACGCTCCAATTTCCTGCCGGAAGACCGGCTGCGCGCGCTGGGCGCAGCACTCGCCAAGGGCGATGTCAGGGACCTGTTCGGGCTTTCGCCGTTCGAATTCCAGGCCCGCATCCGCGATAGCGCCAAGAAGATTCTCGAAGTCTACCGTTCGACCAACGCCGCCCAGGCCAAGGGCGAGACGATCACGCCCGCGGCGCAATGGCTGCTCGACAACAACTACCTGGTCGAAGAGACCATATTTCAGGTCAAGCGCGATCTGCCGCGCCGTTTCTACCGCCAGTTGCCGACGCTCAAGCTTGCGGGCGGCACGGCGTTGCCGCGCGCCTTCGTCGTCGCCTGGAGCTATGTCGAGCATTCCGACAGCGCCGTCTCGGCGACCATGTTCAAGGCCATCGTCGAGGGCTTTCAATCGGTCGAGCCGCTGAAGATCGGCGAGCTCTGGGCGCTGCCGTCGCTGCTGCGGTTCGTGCTGATCGAAAACCTCCGACGCATCGCAGTGCGCGTCAACCGTACGAGAGAGATGCGCCAGATCGCCAACGAGGTCGCCGACCGGGTGCTGGCGACCGACGACAATGCCGACCGGACCAGGATCCTGTCGAGCTACGCCGCGCATGCGCAGGATACCACTTTCGCCACCCAGCTCCTTTATCGCCTGCGTGACGGTTCGCAGAACGCCGGCCGCGCGCTGGAATGGCTGGAGGGCGAGCTCGAGAAGACCGGCTCCGACGCCGAGGAGATCATCATCTCCGAGCATCAGACGCTGTCCAGCGGCAACGTCACCACCGGCAACATCATCCGCGGCCTGCGCCTCATCAACGACGTCGACTGGACGGTCTGGTTCGAGGGCGTCAGCCGCATCGACACGCTGCTGCGCGAGAAGACCGATTTCGCCGCGCTCGATTTCTTCTCGCGCGATCAGTATCGCACCGCGATCGAGCAGCTTGCGCGCCGCTCCGACCTTTCCGAATTCCGCGTCGCCGAAACGGCGATCGAGCTTGCAGGCCACATGCCTGGGGTCACCGATGCGTCCGGCGTGCCGGAAACTGCCGACCCCTCCGTGCATACCGATGTCGGCTTCTTCCTGGTCGGGCCGCGCCGGCCGGAGCTGGAACAGGCGATCGGCTATCGGGCTCCCTTCTATGTGACTTTCAAGCGCGCCTTTGCCGCCACCGGCTGGCTCGGCATCGTCGTGCCGGTCTTCCTGCTGACGGTGCTCCTGCTTGTGCTGTCCGGCAACGCGCTTGCCAATCTCGGCCTCTCGGCGGGGGCGATCACGCTGATGCTGGCTTTGTTCGCGGTGCCGGCAAGCGAAGGCGCGTTGGCCTTCTTCAACACCGTCGTGGCGCTCTTCCTCAAGCCGACGCGGCTAGTCGGCTATGACTATAAGCACGGCATCCCCGCCTCAGCGCGCACGCTGGTCGTCGTGCCTTCGCTCATCGGGTCGCGCGACGACGTCGAGGAAAACATCCGCAACATCGAGGTGCATCATCTCGCCAACACGGCAGAAGAGATCCATTTCGCGCTTTTGTCCGACTGGCCTGATTCCAAGACTGAGATCGACGCAGCCGACATCGAGATCCTGCAATATGCCCGCGACGAGATCGCCAGGCTGAACGCCCGCTATCCGTCGGAAGGTGCTCCGCGCTTCTATCTTCTGCATCGCCGCCGGCTCTACAATCAGGCCCAGGGCTGCTGGATGGGCTGGGAACGCAAGCGCGGCAAGCTGCACGAGCTCAACCTTCTGCTGCGCGGCGACAGCGATACCACCTTCCTGCCGCTCGATGTGCCGCTGCCGGACAAAGTCACCTATGTGATGACGCTCGACGCCGATACGCGCACCACCCGCGACGCCGTCTCGAGCCTTGTCGGCAAGCTCGCGCATCCGCTCAACCGTCCGCATTTCGATCCGGCAAAGCGCGTCGTCACAGCCGGCTACGCCATCCTGCAGCCGCGCATCACCGCCTCGCTCACCAGCGGCGACGATGCCTCCTTCTTCCAGCGCGTCTTCTCGGCCAATCGCGGTCTCGACCCGTACGTCTTTGCCGTGTCCGACGTCTATCAGGACGTCTTCGGCGACGGCACTTTCACCGGCAAGGGCCTCTACCATATCGACGCCTTCGAAACGGCGCTGAAGGGCCGCATCGAGGAAAACACCATCCTCAGCCACGATTTGCTCGAAGGCGCCCTGGCGCGCGCCGCGCTCGTCACCGATGTCGAACTGGTCGAGGACTATCCGACCCGCTACTCGGTCGACGCCTCACGCCACCACCGCTGGGCGCGCGGCGACTGGCAATTGCTCGGCTTCATGTTCGATCCGCGCTCTGGCGTTCCGGCACTGTCGCGCTGGAAGATGGTCGATAACCTCCGCCGCTCGGTGACCCCGATCTTCTGGGTGATGGCCTGTATCGCCGGCTGGACGCTGCTGCCGTTCACGCAGGCCGCGCAGTGGCAGGCGCTGATGATCCTCAGCCTGTTCATGGCCCCGACTTTCGACATCGTCAACGGCATCCTGCCGAAGAGCGGCGACCAGACGCCGCGCGGCCATTTCTCGGCGCTGGCGCGCGACACTGTGTTCGGCACCGCGCTGGTGGCGCTGAAGGTGCTTTTGATGGCGCACCTTGCCTGGATGATGGGCGATGCCATCGTCCGCACTCTTTACCGGCTCTTCGTCAGCCGCCAGAACCTTCTGGAGTGGCGCACCGCCTCGCAGGCGCACAAGACCGGCGGCAGCGATCTCGGCGCCTATTACAGCATGATGTATGGC
>NZ_RZSR01000672.1:0-3413 GCF_004023265.1 Mesorhizobium sp. M1A.F.Ca.IN.020.06.1.1 | reverse complement strand
CTCGATGGCCGTCGCCGGAATGCCGAGCTGCTGCGCTTCGATGACCGACCATTTGCCGGTGCCCTTCTGGCCGGCGCGGTCGAGGATGACGTCGACCACCGGCTTGCCGGTCTTGGGATCGTCGGCTGCGAGAACCTTGGCGGTGATCTCGATGAGGTATGAGTTGAGCCTACCCTTGTTCCAGCCGTCGAAGACCTTGCCGATCTCCTTCGGGCCCATGCCCAAGCCGTCGCGCAGGATGCCGTAGATCTCGGCGATCATCTGCATGTCGGCATATTCGATGCCGTTGTGGATGGTTTTGACGAAATGGCCGGCGCCGTCGGTGCCGAGCCAGGCGGCGCAAGGCTCGTCCTTGAACTTGGCGGAGATCGCCGTCAGCACTTTTTCGACGCGCTTCCAGGAGTCTTCCGTGCCCCCGACCATGATTGACGGCCCGTGGCGCGCGCCCTCCTCGCCGCCCGACACGCCCATGCCGATGAAGGTCAGATCTGAGCCCGACAGCTCGGAGAAGCGCCGCATCGTGTCGCGGAAATTGGCGTTCCCGGCATCGATGACGATGTCGTTGTCGGAGAGCACCCCGCGCAAAGCCTCGATCTGCTCGTCGACCGGCTTGCCGGCCAGCACCATGATGATAATCGGCCGAGGCGGCCGGATCGCTGCGGCGAGTTCCTCCAGGCTGTAGCAGGGCACGACCACGTCCTTCAGCGGACCGGCGTTTTCGACAAAGGCGTCGGTGCGCGCCGGCGTGCGGTTGAAGACGGCGATGCGGTGCCCGTGCTCGGCGATGTTGAGTGCCAAGTTGGAGCCCATCGTACCAAGGCCGATCAGGCCGATTTCGGCTTTTTCCATCGTTTCTTCCCTGCTTTCGAACTTTTGTTGAAGCCGCGTTTTGGACGGATGATTGACGGGCCTTCGCGACGGCGTCAACCGCCTCGCCGAATTGTGTCGCGGCCCAGGTCAGTCGGCTCTGATATCAATTGGCGCTTCAATCTTCACCATCTCGAAATCGGAGACCAGGATGTCGAGCCGAGCGTTCCAGCGGCCGGGCAGCGGGATGACGAGATCGTCGACGCGCCAGGTGCCGTCGCCGCGTTTCGTCGCCGGCCGCTTGATCGGCTCGATGCCGGAGTCCGGCTTCGACAGCACCAGGGTCACCTGCTTGGCATCCATCGGGCCGAAATCGCCGGTCATGATCACCATCGAGGCGGCAACCTGGCCGGCATGGCCGGGCGTGATGCTGAGATCGGCCATCCCCTGCAGGGTGTGGATGTGGATCGAGGCCGGCTGCGCTGCGGCGATCGCCAGCGCGCGTGGCGGCGGCGTGAAGCGCCAGCCGGCGGCGACGCCGAAGATGGCAAGCACGATCAGCGTCTCGATGCCGATCGAACGCACCAGCCGCCGCTGCACTTCCGTGTCGCCCGTTTCGGCCGGCGCGGTCAGCGTCCATCGGTTCACGGAGGCAAGGGTGAACAGGAACAAAAGCAGGGCCAGTTTCAGCAGCAGCAGGCGGCCATAGGCGGTGTTGATCAGCGCTGCCGGTTCGCGCACTTGGATGATCGCCAGCACGATGCCGCTTATCGCAAGCACGGCAACCACGGGCAGGATCGCGCGCGAAAACCGGCGCAAGAAGATTTTGGCCTTCGCCGGCTGACAACGCAACGCAAGGCCGAGCGGTGCGAGCGCGCCGCTCCAGAAGGCGATGGCTGTGCCATGCAGGAAAACCAGCGGCCGCGTCAGCCATTGCGGCTCGGCGGCACTGGCGTGGCCGCTTGCCGCAAGCGCCGTGCCCACACCGACGAGCCCGGCGAGCGCAAGCAGCTTGCCAAGAGCGCGCGGTCCGGCGAGGGACAGCAAGGCAAGGCCGAGTGCAATCAGGGCGGCAAGCACCGTCCAGCCGAATCTGGTGGCAAGCGCGGTCTCCCACACGATGGGCGCCGCAAACCGGGCGAGCGGCGCGCCGAGCGCGTCCAACCCCTGAAATCCGAGCGAGAACGGGGCGGCGGCCAGTCCGCACAGAAGAGCGCCGATAACGAAACCCTGGCCCCAGCGACAGTCTCCCGCGAGCCAGGCGAGCGCGAAGGCGCCGCCGGCGCCGAGGAACAGCCCGGCATAGAGAAGGAGCTTACCCATCCAGATTGCCGTGCGCAGCGACAAATCGACGGCTTCGCCCGCTACCGGCGCAGCACTTGGCGCGCCGACGGAAAACAGCGCCGAGCCGCCGACCGGATGGCCGTCGACCGAAATCACCCGCCAGCTCAGCACATGCGTGCCGGATTTGAGCGTCTCCGGATTATCGATCTCGACGGTCTGATCGTTGAGCCGGAAGGAGGTCAGCGAAAGTTGCGTGCCGTCCGGCCGCACCAGAGTGAGCACCAGGGGCGAAACCGGCTCGCTGAAGGTCAGCGAGAATCGCGCGGGACTCTGCGACAGCACCGCGCCATCGGGCGGATCGGCCGCGACCAAGGCCGCATGCGCGAGGGCGCGGCCGGGTAGCACCAGCAGCAGCACGAGTACGAAAGCCGCGAACAGGCCGCTGGCGACTGGCCCGATGCGCATGCCCTTCAGGCGGATTGGGAAAGTTGCTGCGTTCATGCGGTCTTTCGAGAAGGGACGGCGCGCCCGAATGGGACGCGCCATCGAGAGATCATTTCTTCGGCAGCAATTTGATGCCGGGCGCCGGATTTTCCAGTGCATCCTCATCCTGTCCTGCCGCCGGAATCTCGATCCAGCGATCGGCGGCATCGCCGCATTCCTGGACCACTGGGAAATAGAGCATCTGGCCGGCCGGAAGATCGGCGGCGAGCGAAGCACGGAAAATGAACTCGTCATAGAATTCGTCCGGCAGGTTGCCGCCGCTCCAGTCGACTTCCTTGACGCCGGTGGTCAGCGTCTCGCCATGGAGCTGGTAGGATTTCTCGTATCGGCCTTTCTTGGTCTGCAGCGTCCAGCCGGGCTTTGGCATCGGCTTGACCGAAATGACGCCTTCCGGAATCTGCACGCGCACCGCGGTCGTCGCCTTGCCCTCGCAGCCATGCGGCACGCGCAGGACGGCCTTATAGGTCGAGCCGACGGCCGCTTCCTGGGTTTCGAGCGTGATGTGCGCAAGCGCGGCGTTTGTTCCGAGCGCCAGAACCGCGCCCACCGCCAAAAGATACTTCTTCATGAATTGTCCCTCTAATTTCGAAATGATCACTCGGCGTGATCGTCCATGCTGCCCATCTCGCCCATGCCCTCGACGGCGAACTCGACTTTGACGCTGCCGGCCTTCTCGAAGGTCAGCGTGGCAGGGAATTTCTCGCCCTGCTTGGGCTGTCGCTTCAGGCCGATGAACATCAGGTGATAGCCACCCGGCTTCAGTGCGACCTTGCCGCCGGCCGGGATCACGAGCCCGCCGCTCACCGGCCGCATAGTCT
>NZ_RZSR01000066.1:0-11637 GCF_004023265.1 Mesorhizobium sp. M1A.F.Ca.IN.020.06.1.1 | reverse complement strand
CCCCGCAACCCGTGGAGAGCTCTACCCAGCATGCGGGAATCAAGGCGCAAACAGCAAAAAAACGCAGATATTCTGCGGCACAGACGGACGTTTCGCGCAATGCAGCTTTCGGAATTTGATAGCGTTATGAGGGAAGGCGGACCGACACGGGAGAGTGCCTGGTCCAGCATTAGGAGATGTGGTCGAGATGAAAGTTCCAGGAATAGATAACGCAGTCATTCAGAAAGATCTTGCGTTTCCGATCGTTGAATTTCAGAGGCGTCTCAAAGCTGTTCGGCAGGAAATGGCGGAGAGAAGATTGGATCTCCTGGTTGTAAGCACTCCCGAAAACATCTACTACCTAAGCGGGTATCACACGGTCGGTTATTACAGCAGCCAATTCCTTCTCGTGCCGAGCGACGGAGACCCAATCCACATAACCCGCGGCATCGAGGAGACTAACGTCAAAGTCTTGTCGTGGATTGATCGATCCACAAGCTATATGGATCATGAGTCGCCTGTCGAGCTCCTGACGGCTACAATTCAAAGCATGGGCTGCGCCAATTCGGCCATTGGTGTTGAGAAAATAAGTTGGTTTCTTTCGATCCTTGACTACGAACGCCTGAAGCAGCTCCTTCACGGGGCAAGATTTGAAGATGGCTCCCACACGGTCGAGAGCGCCAGGGTGGTGAAATCAAACCTGGAACTTGAATGCATTCGACAAGCTGCCCGCATCGCAGATGCGGGGATGGAGGCTGGCATTGGCCAAATTCGTGCTGGCGCAAACGAAAATGATATTGCCGCCGAAATTCAGCGAGTCGTGACAAGAATGGGAAGCGAGTATCCGGGCTTGCCGATATTCGTTGCGTCGGGCGTTCGAACCAGCCACGCGCACGCAACCTGGTCCGGGAGACAAATTCTCGAAGGCGATCCCGTCCTTCTTGAAATCTCCGGTTGTGTTCGGCGCTACAGTGCAGCCCTCATGCGACTTGCCGTGGTCAAACAGGCGAGCCGCGAGTTAGAACGCATGGAAGAGGTATCCCGCAAGGCGCTCGAAAACATGATTGAGGCCATACGGCCGGGGCGTCCCTTGGAGGAAGTTTGGAATGTCTGGTCGAGGACCGTGACCGAAGGTGGCTATGAGGGGCGCTTCAAGAGAACAGGCTACTCAATCGGCATTAATTTCCCGCCTGATTGGGGAGAAGGCTATATGCTTTCTTTCAAACGGGGAGAAACTCGGACGCTGCGTCCGAATATGACATTTCATATCCCGTCTCTGGTGAAGGTCTTTGGTTTTGCTGACGCCGGTACGAGCGAAACAGTTCTTGTGACAGAGACGGGATGTGAAATACTCACCAATTGCAAGCGTCAGCTCTTCGTTTGTTGAACAAGGCAAAAGGTGGGGATCTCCGCCTTCAATCCGTCTTAGCCAAATCAGCTGCCGCAAAAGATGGTAGCTGGGGGAAGGTGAGCGCCGATCCAATGTTATTGGAGGTGGGACTTGGCTTGCCGGTCGTCGTCGCCGCCCGGCCGCAAGAAAAGATATTTCGCAAAATGGCCGCTTGAAACTGCTATGTTCATGAACGAGTAGCCAGTCGAGCTCGACTTGGGTGCATTAGCTAATGCCGAGGAAATCATGATCACTGAACACCGCATGTCGGTTGCTGGTATCTCAACGTCGTACTGCGAGAACGGAACCGGCGAGCCGATTGTCTTTCTGCACGGTGCTGGCTTCGGCGCAGAGGGAAAGAGCTCCTTTGTTCGGCAGTTGAACGGGCTTTCCGATCAGTTCAGGGTTATCGCGGTCGATCAGCTTCAGTGCGGCGGCACCGATGATCCCGCTGATCGCAAATTCATCAACCGGCTCGGTCGTGTGAACCACGTGATTGGCTTCATCGAATCCCTGGGGTTGAAGCAGATCACGCTCGTCGGCCATTCAGAAGGATCGTTCGTCGCCGCACGGGTCGCGATCATGCGTCCCGATCTCGTTTCCAAGCTGGTATTGCTGACCGCCAGCTCCGTCTCGCCTGCGTACGGAGACGACCGCGACGAAACCTGGTGGCAGGCGTACGGGCAAACTTACGACTATTCCGGCCCGATGCCGAGTGAAGAAGAATACATCTCCGGGTGGCGGAAAGCTACCCGCGCCTACGGTCAGGACGTGGAAGACGCCATGCGAGAGGCCTATCGGCGCGCTGTGGCGCGGGGACAGTACGAGATTCTCCTGAGCTTGCCGGAAGAAGAGACCAATCTCCGTCTCTATGTGGTGCTCCAGCAAAAATACATATTCCCTTACCTCGATCGGGTTCGGGCCAAGACATTGATTATCTGGTCCAAGAACGACGCCACCGTGCCGCCAGATCGCGGTGTGAAATTGGCAAAGCTGATCAAGAATTCGGATTTCCACCTGCTGAACGATGCAGGGCATAATGTCCAGATCGACCGGAGCGAAGCGGTGAATGCACTCATTCGTCATTTGCATGTGTAAATTGTCAGGCCAGGCGAAGCGCAACCTACTCAGCTCCTGATATTTTTGAGAGGGATCTGTTCTCACGGCTACGGCGGCCAAAGGCAATGGACATGTGGGCAGGCGCGCTAAGCAGTTTTCTGAGGCGGAGATGCCAAGAATGCTGCCTGTGGCCTATCAAGGCTGGCAGGGCGACTTAAGACGAGGCTGGCCTCACAAGTGTGGCATTGAAACAGCCGGAGGTTGGCGATGGATTTGACGACGCAACTCATCAGGCACGTTCTCGATTCTCGTTTCGAGACGATACCTAACGAGGCCGTTGAACGTGCCAAGCTCTCCATCCTCGACACGCTTGCCAGCGCGATCGGCGGATCGGACGACCAGATCGCTCACTTTGCTCGTCAACTGGGCGCCTTATCCGGAGGTAGGTCAGAATGCACCGTGTGGGTTTCCGGAGAAAAGCTTCCGGCCTGTTTGGCGGTTCTTATCAACGCCACGACAGCTAGGGCCATCGACTTCGACGATACCTACGAGCTTTGTATTAACGGCTGCCACGCAAGCGCGTATAACGTCCCGCCGGCGTTGGCACTCGCCGAACGTGATCCCTCTATCACCGGAAGTGAACTACTTGCTGCTCTCGTGATGGCTATGGATCTGCATATGCGTCTTGCGCGCAGCGTGACCACCAATTCTTTAAAAACCGGCCGCGACAACATGGTCGCGGTCTGGGGGACGACCGCCGTTAGTACCAAGTTGCTACGGCTTAACGAAGCGACAACCCGGAATGCGTTCGGTATCGCTTATGCCCACGCCGCGGGCGAAGTACAGATGTATGAAGAAGGCGCCCACACCGTGTCCCTGCAGCAGGGATTGCGGGCTCGCTCGGGATTGGAGTCGGCCTTTTCAGCCATGGTGGGTTTTAACGGGCCGCGTGAGCCATTCTTTGGAAAGTATGGCTTCTACAATGCCTTCGAGCCTGATTATGACCCCGATCTGCTTATGGACGGCCTAGGTTCCGACTATGTGAACGATTCGATTAGTTTCAAAGCCTGGCCGACCTGCAGGGCTATGCATCCGGGAATCGACGGATTGTTGCAATTGCGCGCAAGGCACAACTTCACAGGCGAGGATATCGTTTCACTCGAGCTCGGCGTGAATCACCTCGTTGCTGACAGTTATGTGGTCAAGCCGCGAGAGCAAAAATGGAATCCAAAGGATCCGGTCGTAGCCCGATTCAGTCTACCTTACGTTATCTCTGTGGCGGCGCAACACGGAAGAGTCGGGATCGGCGATTTTCGTCCTGAAGCGCTCCAAGATCCGGCCGTGCGTCGGATCATGGCTGCCACTCATATCGAAGTTGATCCAGAAATTGATAGGACTTACCACTTGTACCAAAACTCGCCGACAACAGTGAAGGTTAAGCTAAAGGGCGGCGCAGAACATTCCATTTTTGTCGACAAGCCGTTCGGCCATCCGGAAAACCCGGCTTCGCTCGCCGATGGTTTGCATAAACTCAAAGCTTGCGCCGAAACGTCCATCTTGCCGTTTTCCGATACACAGCTCGAGTTAATCGGAGAGTTCCTCGACGACCTTGATAACCGGCCCACGCTGGCGCCTCTATTCGAACTGCTTGTTGGCGGTAAGTAGTGAAGGGCTTTATGGAAACAGCGCTGGGTCTTGACGGTACCGGCCAGCGCGCTTGCGAACAACATGAAGCAGACTCAGCAGAAGCTCGTGGTGTCGTGGGGCGAGCGATCCCTGGCAGGCCTTTCCCCGCATTTGGGAATGCGGTTGTGACTTGGCCGCTGGTCGAGCCGTTCGTGTCTTCATGGCTCGGCACCGCCTCAAGTAGGCGAACAACCTCGTCGGCGCTCAGCACCACTGGCAGCGTGCGGTGTGCGGCAGACGATCCGTCCCGGAATCTCGGCATGGCCGAGCGTCGCGCCGTGGAAGAACCGAATTGCGCGCACCATCCGGTTCATCGCAGAGCACAAAATGCCGGTCGAGACCAGATACACCTGGAAAGCGCGGACCTCCTCAACGCCAAGCCGGTCCGGAGAGGTATCCGGAAAGCTTCGCCACCGAATGTGCGTAGGATTGTTGCCTTGTCCGCGACAAATTTTGGTCGGACGAGCGTATGTTGGCCATCTCAATACTCCTGCCCTCCAAGATTGCGCTTCAACACCACTATCCTCCTCTTTCTTCAACAGAAGCCTCGCCTGCAAACCCGTGCGCCATCTTCGTTCAATCCATCTGTGAGCGTCCGCCGCTCTACGCTTGATCGTGTCGTCTCGGTTGCGAAGCGGCCCAAGCCGTCAAGCCGGATGCCGATGCGTCACAAAGCGGGATTGTGCGCCAATGGCCGAAAAAACGCCGATTTCCTGTGTTGATGGAAGCACAATCGCTGCAAAGCAGCTCTTTTACGCTGGTACTAATAAAAGAGGAGCTGCATCGTCCGGGCTTTAAAAGGGAGCATCCAAATGTCGCAGGAACTCGAGTATCTCAGCCGCGGCGTTGCTGCGGGTCGGCTGAGTCGACGTGAATTTCTCGGCCGTGCGATGGCGCTCGGCGTGAGCGCCGCCTTCGCCAACTCGCTTCTAGCCGGCGCCGCGAAGGCGCAGGTACCGCAAAAGGGCGGCATTCTGAAAGCCGGCCTCCAGGGTGGTGCAGCTACTGACACCCTCGACCCGGCGTTCTTCCCCGGCGCGGTCCCGATCGCCTTCAGCAAATGTTGGGGCGAGTTGCTGATGGAAGTGACCCCGGACGGCGGTGTCGAAAACCGCCTCGCCGAGGAAATCGGCTCGTCCAAAGACGCCAAGACCTGGACGATAAAAATCCGCAAAGGGGTCGAATTCCACAACGGCAAGACGGTGACGGCGGAAGATGTGGCGGCAACGCTCCAGCGTCACTCCGATGCCAAGTCAAAATCCGGCGCGCTGGGCGTGTTGGGCAGCATCGACACCATCAAGGCGAATGGCGACGAGGTCGTCGTGACGCTGAAGGGTGGCAATGCTGACTTCCCTTATCTGATGACCGACTATCATCTCGTCATTCAGCCGAACGGGGGCAAGGACAATCCGGCCGCCGGCATCAGTGCCGGCCCCTACAAGGTCACGGTCAACGAGCCGGGCGTACGGCACGGCGGCCAGAGATTCAAGAACTTCTGGCAGGGCGAGAAGCGCGGGCACGCCGATCAGATCGAGATCATCGTCATTAATGACGCCACGGCGCGCATTTCGGCCCTGCGAAGCAACCAGGTCCACATGATCGACCGCGTGGAGCCGAAGATCGTCGATCTAGTCAAGCGTATCCCCGGCGTGACCGTCCAGAACGTTTCGGGGCGCGGATACTATTGCTTCAACATGTTCTGCGACACGCCTCCCTTCGACAACAACGATCTCAGGATGGCGCTCAAGCTAGCCATCGACCGCGAAGAGATGCTCGGCAAGGTCCAGCGCGGCTATGGTTCGGTGGGCAACGACTTCCCGATCAACGGAGCCTACCCGCTATTTTCCGACGACATCGAGCAGCGCGCCTTTGATCCGGATAAAGCCAAGTTCCACTATCAGAAGTCGGGCCACAGCGGTCCGCTCCTGCTGCGCACCTCGGACGTCGCCTTCCCGGGTGCCGTCGATGCCGCACAGCTCTTCCAGCAGAGCTGCGCCAAGGCCGGCATCACCCTCGAGGTCAAGCGCGAGCCGAGCGACGGCTATTGGTCCGAGGTCTGGTTAAAGCAGCCGTTCGCGACTTCCTTCTGGACCGGTCGCGCGACGCAGGATCAGGCATACTCGGTTGCCTATCTGTCGACGGCGGCATGGAACGACACGCATTTCTTCAACGAGAAGTTCGACAAGCTTCTCATCGAAGCTCGCGCCGAACTCGACCCTGACAAGCGCAAGAACCTCTATCGCGAGATGGCCATCATCGTCCGCGACGAGGGCGGGGTGATCGCGCCGTTCTTTAACCAATTCATCGACGCGACAGGGCCGGGCGTAAGGGGCTTCGTGAAGCATCCTGCGCGGGATATGAGCAACGCATCCGCATTGGCTGAATGCTGGCTTGAAGCCTGAACGCATGCCGATCAGCCGCACCATCGCTCCACCGAAAGAAAACACCGTTGACCGGAGGTTCTAGTTGATGTGGAGCGCGTAGCGGCTGCCGGCATGACGCTGCCGTAATGTCTTTCACCAGCGAGGACTTCGGTCGCCAGCAGCTCGTTGCCGCCGTTCCGAGAGGGGGCACTGCTCAGCGCCGCTTGCTGCTAGACGGTGCTCCGGCGGGGCCGCTGCCACCCTTTGATGTGAGGCTATCAAGGTGATCAGTGCGGGAAATCACGGCAGAAACGCCGATTTCCTGTGTTGGTGTAAGGACAATTCGAGGAAGGCGGCCCATTGACGCTGGTACTGGTACTCCAAACAGGGGCCAGTTGGCTCAGGCCCATGGGAGGGAGCATCAAATGTCGCAGGAACTCGATTACTTAAGCCGCGGCGTTGTTGCGGGCCGGCTGAGCCGACGTGCATTTCTTGGCCGTGCGACTGCGCTCGGCGTCTCAGCGACTTTCGCCAATTCGCTCCTCGCCAGCGCTGCGCGCGCCAAGGGGCCGATCCGCGGCGGCATCATTAAGGGCGGGCTCAAGGGCGGTGGGGCGACCGACAGCCTCGATCCGGCGACCTCCTCGACGTTGGTGGCAATCTTCGGCTACTGCTGGGGTGAGTATCTCGTGGCGCTGGCGCCCGATGGCGGACTGGAGAATCGCCTCGCCGAAGAAATCGGCTCGTCTAAGGACGCCAAGACCTGGACAATGAAGGTCCGTAAGGGGGTCGAGTTCCACAACGGCAAGACCGTGACAGCGGATGATGTGGGGGCGACGCTCGAGCGTCACTCCGACGCCAGGTCAAAATCAGGCGCGCTGGGCGTGCTGAAGAGCATCGACACGATCAAGGCGAATGGCGACGAGGTCGTCGTGACGCTGAAGGATGGCAATGCTGACTTCCCTTATCTAATGACCGATTATCATCTTGTCATTCAGCCGGACGGGGGCAAGGACAACCCGGGTGCCGGCATCGGCGCCGGTCCCTACAAGATGACTGTTAACGAGCCCGGCGTCCGCTACGGCGGCGAGCGCTTCGCCAATTTCTGGCAGTCGGACAAAATGGGCTTCGCCGACCAGCTTGAGATATTGGCCATCAACGACAACACGGCCCGCGTCTCCGCGCTGCAGGCCGGCCAAGTGCATATTATCAACCAGGTCGAGCCCAGGGTCGTCGATCTCATTAAGCGCGCGCCCAACTTGAAGGTCGAGGCCGTGTCGGGTCCGGGATACTATTGCTTCAACATGTTCTGCGACACGCCTCCCTTCGACAACAACGATCTCAGGATGGGGCTTAAGCTCGCCATCGACCGCGAGGAGATGCTCGATAAAATCCTGCGTGGCTACGGCACGGTCGGCAACGACTTCCCGATCAATGCCTCATATCGACTTTTCACCGAGAGCATCCCGCAACGCGAATTCGACGCCGACCAGGCCAAGCATTATTATAAGAAATCTGGTCACAGCGGCCCCATTCTTCTTCGGGTCGCCGACGCCGGCTTCCCTGGAGCGGTCGATGCAGCCCAACTCTACCAGCAGAGCTGTGCCAAAGCTGGCATCACCATCGAAGTCAGGCGCGTGCCGGACGACGGCTTCTGGTCGGAGGTCTGGAACAAGCAGCCCTTTTGCAACACGTACTGGTCCGGGCGCGCGACGCAGGACCAGATGTACTCGACCACCTATCTGTCGACGGCGGCATGGAATGACACGCACTTCTATAACGATAAGTTCGACAAGCTTCTCATCGAGGCGCGCGTCGAATTCGACGAGGACAAGCGCAAGAACCTCTATCGCGAGATGGCTATCATCGTTCGCAACCAGGGTGGCGTGATCATACCAATGTTTAACCAGGCCATCGACGCCATCTCCGGCAAGGTCGGCGGCTATGTCGGCGGACGCGACGAGCTGATGAACCGCTACGCGTTTGCCAAATGCTGGCTGATGGCCTGATGCGAACTCGCCCGGCGATGTCGCCCATCGTAGGACTGATCGCCCAGCGCATTGCGTTGGGCATCCTACTTCTTTTGCTCGTCTCGATCCTAATCTTCGCCGGGACGCAGATCCTACCGGGGGACGTCGCGCAATCGATCCTCGGCCAGTCGGCGACCCCGGAAGCTCTCGCCAATCTGCGCGCCGGACTTGGCCTCAACGATCCGGCCTATGTCCGCTACTTGCACTGGCTGGGCGGTGTGTTGACCGGCGATCTCGGGACCGCGCTCACCACGCGGCAGGACATTGCTGCGACGCTGCTGCCCCGGCTGTGGAACACGCTGTTCCTCGCCTTCTGTGCGGCGATCGTGGCTGTCCCGCTCGCCATTATCCTCGGGCTGCTGGCGGTGCGATATCGCAACGGCGTAATCGACAAGCTCATCTCCGGCTTTGCGCTTACCTCAACCTCGCTTCCCGAATTCTTCATCGGCTACCTCCTGGTCTATTTCTTCGCCGTGAAGCTGCAGTGGCTTCCGGGTATCTCCACTGTCTACGATGGCATGCCGTTCCTGGAGCGCATGAAGGCCATCGCCCTCCCGGCGACGGTGCTAACGCTCGTCGTGCTCGCGCATATGATGCGTATGACGCGCGCCGCGATCCTGAACGTGATGCAGTCGGCCTATATAGAGACGGCCGAGCTCAAGGGGCTGCGGCAGATCGAGATTATCCGCCGCCATGCATTTCCGAACGCCATCGCGCCGGTGATCAATGTGGTAATGCTCAACCTGGCCTTCCTGATCGTCGGCGTCGTCGTCGTCGAGGTGATCTTCGTCTATCCGGGCCTAGGCCAGTATCTCGTCGACCATGTTTCGAAGCGCGACGTGCCGGTCGTCCAGGCAGTTGGCCTGATCTTCGCGGCCGTCTATATCGGCCTGAATATCATCGCCGATGTCGGCGCGATCATCGCCAACCCGCGGCTGAGGCATCCCAAATGAGCGTGTCGGTACCCCCCCACGTCAAAGCGCGGCGCCCCATACCGATCGGCGCCGCGATCGGCCTATTCTTGACCGGATTGTTCCTCTTCGCGGCGATCTTCGCGCCGCTGATCGCGCCGCATCCGCTTGGCGGGATTGTCGGCGATGTATGGATGCCGATGTCCGGCGCGCACTGGCTCGGCACAGATAATCTCGGCCGGGACATGCTTTCGCGCATGATGTATGGCGCCCGCACCACGATCTTCATCGCGGCGGTTGCCACCACGCTTTCCTTTACGCTGGGGTCGATTCTCGGCTTCACCGCCGCTGTCGTCGGTGGCTGGTTCGACATGATGATGTCGCGATTCGTGGACCTGTTGATGTCGATCCCGACGTTGATCTTCGGCCTGGTCGTGCTCTCGGTGCTGCCAACCAATCTGGTGACGCTGATCCTGGTCATGGGCATCCTCGATTCGACCCGCGTCTATCGCCTGTCGCGGGCGGTCGCGGTTGATGTCAACGTCATGGAATACGTCGAAGCTGCCAAGCTGCGCGGCGAAGGCAGCGGCTGGATCATCTTCCGCGAGATCCTGCCCAACGCGCTGTCGCCGCTGGTCTCCGAACTCGGCCTGCGCTTCATCTACGCTGTGCTTTTCCTGTCGGCACTATCGTTCCTCGGCCTTGGCGTGCAGCCGCCGGACGCCGACTGGGGCGGCATGGTCAAGGAAAACAAGGACGGCATCGTCTTCGGCATTGGCGCCGCGCTCATCCCGGCAGCGGCGATCGCGATGCTGGCGATCTCGGTCAACCTCGTCGCCGATTGGGTGCTTAACCGTACAACAAGCCTAAAGGGAGGACGCGGCTGATGGCCGACAGCGCAGCAAACCGTGGCCTGCTGCTGGACATCCGCAATCTGCGCATCGAGGCCACGGTGTACCCACCCGGCGAGCCGCCGAACACGATCACTCTCGTCCGCGACGTCTCGCTGTCGCTGGAAAAGGGCAAGGTGCTCGGCCTGATCGGCGAATCCGGCGCCGGCAAATCGACTGTCGGCCTGGCATCGATGGGCTATGGCCGAGGCGGTGTGCGCATCGCCGGGGGGGAGGTCTTTCTCAACGGCCGCGATATCCTCAAAGGCGGCGTCCAGGAATTGCGCAAGGTGCGCGGCGGCGAGGTCTGCTATGTCGCGCAGTCGGCTGCGGCCGCTTTCAACCCTGCGCACCGGCTGATGGACCAGGTTGTGGAGGCGACGCTGTTGCATGGCGTGGCGGGCAGGGCCGAGGCAGAGAAGCGCGCAGTAGCGCTGTTTCGAAAACTCCGCCTGCCGGACCCCGAGAAGATCGGTCGCCGTTACCCGCACCAGGTTTCGGGTGGCCAATTGCAACGCGTGATGACGGCAATGGCGCTGTGCTCCGAGCCCGACCTGATCGTCTTCGACGAGCCTACTACGGCTCTCGACGTAACGACGCAGATCGATGTGCTTGCCGCGATAAAAGACGCGATCCGCGATACTGGCGTTGCTGCTCTTTACATTACGCACGATCTCGCGGTCGTTGCCCAGGTCTCCGACGAAATTATGGTGCTCCGCCACGGCGAGATGGTCGAGCATGGCGTGACGCGGCAAATCATCGAGGCGCCGCGGATGGATTACACCAAGGCGTTGGTGTCGGTGCGGTCAATCGAGCATAAGGAAAAGACGCCTGCGAACAATCCGGTGCTTGAAGTGAAGAATGTCACGGCGGCCTATGGCGGCCATGTGAAGGTGCTGCAGGACGTCTCGGTCGACGTCCATCCCGGTCAGACTCTGGCCGTCGTAGGCGAGTCCGGCTCGGGCAAATCCACGCTTGCCCGCGTCATCACCGGTCTGCTGCCGCCCATATCCGGCAGCATTGCCTTCTCCGGCCGCACGCTCACGCCGAGGCTCGCCGACCGCTCCAGGGGCGATCTGCGGGAATTACAGATGATCTACCAAATGGCCGATGTCGCAATGAACCCGCGCCTGACCATCGGCACCATCATCGGCCGTCCGCTCGAATTTTATTTCGGCATGCGCGGACGCGAGCGCGACGCCCGCGTGGCCGACCTTCTGGAAGAGATCGAGATGAGCAAGGGTTTCGTCGACCGCTATCCTGCAGAGCTTTCTGGCGGCCAGAAGCAGCGTGTCTGCATCGCCCGTGCGCTCGCAGCCAAGCCGAAAC
>NZ_RZSR01000671.1:0-3415 GCF_004023265.1 Mesorhizobium sp. M1A.F.Ca.IN.020.06.1.1 | reverse complement strand
GCCTGTTCGAGCGCGGCTCTCGCGGGGTGGCGCTGACACGCCGCGGCGGCGAGCTCATCACCAACGCCCGCCGCATCGTCTCGCTGCTCGACGAGACGGCGGCATCGCTGGTCGCGCCGCCGCTCGGCGGGCTGGTGCGCATCGGCATTCCTGCCGAATACGGGCGGTCAATCTTGTCGCGGGCACTTGGCGAATTCGCCAAACGCCACCCGCGCGTGGAGGTCACGGTGCGTTACGCGCATTCCGACTCGCAGGTGAGGGCGCTTGCGGCCGGCGAACTCGACCTTGCGGTGGTGTTCGAGTGGGAAGGTCTTTCCGGCGGCGATGTGCTGATGCACGATCCCACGGTATGGGTGACGTCAACGCTGCATCACATGCATGAGGAACGGCCGGTGCCGATCGCGCTTTACAGCCGCAATGGCTGGTGTCGGGACTTCGCGATCAAGTCGCTGCAGCAGCGCGGCCTCGACTACCGCGTCGCCTACACCAGCGACACCAATGGCGGCCTGACGCTGGCGGTCACTTCTGGCCTGGCGATCGCACCGATCTCGCGCAGCAACATCCCGCCCGATTGCCGCGAACTGACCGCCGCCGACGGCTTCGGCGACATCGATTCCTCGAATGTGGTGCTTCACCGCAATCCGCTGGCGACGGGCGAAGCGATCGACGGGATGGAAAACGCGATCCGCGAGGCTTTCATGCTGACCAGGCAGGCACAGGCAACAGCCAGTCTTTGACGTACGAAACGGTCCGCTCAATCCGGCGGTCCGCTCTCCATCCGCTTGAGCCAGCGCATGGCATCCTCAAGGCGATCGTCGCCCCAGAACAGCTCGCCGTCGACGACGAAGCTCGGCGAGCCGAAGACGCCGAGCGCCTTGGCCTGCTCCGTCGCGGCCGCGAGCTCGGCCTTGGCGTCATCGCTGTCGGCCCGCCGAAGAACCGGCTCCGCTTTCTGTCCGGCCTTCTCGATGCTAGCCGAAATGTTTGGCTCGCTACCAGCCGGCTCACCCATTTCAAACCAGCGCCGGTACGTTTCCCGGGCATAGGCTTCGCACCAGCCCTCGCGCGCCGCGATGAGAGCCACGCGATTGGCGCGTTCGAGCTCGGCCAGCGGGTAGGGGGCCGGCAGTTTCGGCACCATCCTGTACATCGCCGCTCGGCGCTCGATGTCGCGCCACATATAAGCGGCCTTCGCCGGCTTCTTGGCAAAGGGAATGTTGTCCATCTCGATCATGATGGCGCGCACATTGAAGGGTAGCCAGCGGAACTCGATGCCGGTCTCAGCCGCAACCTCGGCGAGACGCATCACCGAAAGATAGGTGTAGGTGCTGCCGATGGAGAACCAGAAGTCGATCATCGCCAGTCTCCCTTGACGATGACGATACCGGCAGGCAGCGCGGCCTGCAATGCGTGTGGCGAGAGCGACCTGCGGCTGCCCGCTACCTCAGTCTCTTTCGAAAAAGGTCAGGCGATTGCCGAACGGATCGATCACCGTGACCTCCTTCGTCTGCCAAGGCGTCGTCTCGAGGCCCGGCCTGTTGAAGCGGTAGTTCTTGGCCTTGAACTCGCGATGCAGCTCAATGATGCCGTCCGTTTCGATGCGTATATTGGCACCGGGCGAGCCGTCGCCATGATGCTCGCTCAAATGCAGCTCGCAGCCGTCGCGGGCGACGCCCATATAGAGCGGCGCGTTGTCGTCGAAGCGATGCTCGAAGCGGACCTCGAAACCGAGGAAGCCGAGGTAGAACTCTCGCGCCTTGACGGTATCGAACATGCGCAGGATCGGGGTGACGGTTCCAAGCTTCGGCATGTCGGCGGTGACCGGTGTGGGCGCTATTTCAGTTCGAGCAGGCGTTCGAGGTAGCTGCGCTCGATGTCCGGGCTGAGCGCGTTGCCGAGGCGCTTGCGGATCGCTTCGAGGATCTGGCGGGCGCGCTGCACGTCGATCTCGTCGGGCACCTTGACGGAGTTGCCGTCGTCGGGGCCCTTTGTGGCGCGCGGCCGGCCAAGCGGGTCGCGGTCGGCGTCCTGCTGACGTCCGCCCTGTTCGCTGCCGCCCTGGTCGCCCTGCATGGCCTGCATCTGCTTCATCATCTCCTTGGCGCCGCGGCGCAGCGCCTCCAGCGCGCGGCCCTGGTGGCCGACCGCCTGGTCGCCTTCGCCTTCGCCCAGCGCCTGCTCGGCATCGCCCATGGATTTGCCGGCCTCGCCGAAGCCCTCATTGGGCTGCATGCCCATGCCTTCGAGGCCCTTCTTCAGCTTGTCGAGCTCGCTCTGCAACTGGCCCTGACCTTCCTGCAGCTGCTTCAGCGCATCCGCGAATTCCTGCGGCGTCATTTGCTTCGGCCGGCCGAGCGGGTCGCGGTCATCACCGGGCTTCTGCCCATCCTGCGACTGCTCGCCATCCTCGCCCAGCTGCTCGTCGCGATTTGCACCGCGCTGCCGATCGCCGCGCTGCATCTGATCGAGGCGGAAGGTATCGTTCATCATCTCCTGCTGGCGCCGCATGATCTCGCCCAGCTTGTCCATCTGCTGGCGCATCTCGCTGTCCTGCTCGCCGGCCTGCTGCTGGCGCCCGGCCTGCAGGTTGTTCATCATGTCCTGCAGTTCCGACAACAACTGCTGGGCCCGGTCTCGGTCGCCGGATTTGGCGAGATTCTCGATCTCGTCCATCATCCGGTTGATGTCGCTCTGGCGCAGTTCCCGACCGTTCTGCTGCATCTGCGGCGCGTTCGGGTTCTGCTGGGCGCGCTGGGCGAATTCCTGCAGGAACTGGTTCATCGCCTCGCGAAGTTCCTTCATCGCCTTTTCGAGCTCTTCGTCGCTGGCGCCGTTTTTGATGGCGTCCTGTAGCGCCTGCTGCGCCTGGCGCAGCCGACGCTCGGCGGCCGACAGATTGCCTTCCTCGATGCCGAGCGCGATCTCCCACAGATAAGCCACCTCGTTGCGCAGCTGGTCGTCGTTCTCGGCAAGCTTCAGCCGGCTCCTGGCGCTCATGATCGCGAGGTAATGCGACATGTTGTCGAAAGTATCCTCCGGGCGCAGGGTGATCGCGTCCATCAGGTCGAGCACGCGCGGCTTGGCGTTGGCGTCGAGCGCCAGCAGGCGGCGCTGCTCGATCACCGCGCGGGCCAGGGGATTGGAGAAGGGCCGCTCCGGCATCACCAGCGTCTTGGTCTCACTGGTGGCGGTATGGCCGGCATCGTCGGTGGCGGTGAGCGTCAGCTTGATGGTGCTGCCGGCCCAGACATGCTCGGTCAGATCCTTGGTCGTCTTAGCGGCGTTCGCCTTGCCGCCGCGGCGCGGCAGCGTCAGCGGCATGTCGGGCGGGCCATAGAGCGGATGCGCATTGGCCGCCGGCGGCTCAGACAGCTCCAAGACGGCCTTGGCGGAGGCCGCGCCGTAGTCGTCGTCG
>NZ_RZSR01000670.1:0-3419 GCF_004023265.1 Mesorhizobium sp. M1A.F.Ca.IN.020.06.1.1 | reverse complement strand
GTCCTACCGGACATCTCCCCCGCAAGGGGGGAGATTGGCTGTCGCCTTCGCTTTCGCAAATCGCCGACGTTGCAAGAAGAGCGCCGGCGACAAAGCTGCTGATCTTCCGTCCTGCGGGGGAGATGCCCGGCAGCGCAGAGGGGGCTGTGCCGGAACGCGACCTTCGCAACGATGCTGGCGGCACATCCTGATGACCGCCACGACGTCCACCGCCAAATCCGAATTCCCCTGGTGGCTGGCCGCAGCGGCCGTCCTGGCGCTCGCCGCGGCGCTGGCCATCGCCGCCAGCGACCTTTACGCCGAGGTCTTCGCCACCGTCGCCAAGGGCATCGGCATCACCGTCTTCGTCACCGTGGTCGGCTTCGCGCTGGCCTCGGCGCTTGGACTCGGCATCGCGCTGATGGCCTTGTCGGGGTCGCAATCGCTGCGCCAGATCGCGCGCTTCTATGTCGAGATCATCCGCGGCGTGCCGATCCTGGTGCTGCTGTTCTGGATCGCTTTTGCCGGGGCGCCGGCATTCGTCGCGGCGTGGAACGCGCTGACGGCGCCGCTGCAGAGCGCCGGCTGGATCGGCGAGCTCCTGGTGCGCGACATCTCGCTTCTGTGGCGCGCCATCATGGCGCTGACCATCGGCTATTCGGCCTTCATCTCGGAAGTGTTCCGGGCCGGCATCCTGTCGGTCGAGAAGGGTCAGATCGAGGCGGCAAAGGCGCTCGGGCTGACGCGCGTGCAGCGCTTCCGGCTGATTGTCTTTCCGCAGGCGATCCGCACCATCCTGCCGCCGCTCGGCAACGATTTCGTCGCCATGGTCAAGGACTCCTCGCTGGTCTCGGTGCTGGGCGTTGCCGACATCACGCAGATCGGCAAGGTCTATGCCGCCGGCTCGTTCCGCTTCTTCGAGACCTATTCGATCGTCGCCTATATCTATCTGATCTTGACGGTCGGCCTGTCGCTGGCGCTGCGGGCGCTCGAGAAACGGCTGCGACGGCAGCATGAGCAATAGCCCCCGGGCCAAGAGCGCGCTACGCTTCCTGGGTTAGTAACGTCCAGGAGCTGACCCATGAATTTCGACAAGCCCAATGCGGCGCTGGACTCCGTCTATTCGGCCGAGACGCCGGAGGCGCTCGCCAAGGCCTATGCCGAATGGGCGGCGACCTATGACGGCGAGACCGCCTCGCTCGGCTATCTGCTGCCCTTCCTTATCACCGCCTGGGTGGCGCGGCATGTGCCGGCGGGCGAAGGCCCGCTGCTCGACGCCGGCTGCGGCACCGGCCTGTCCGGGCCGTCATTGAAAGCGCTGGGCTATGGCGACATCTGCGGTCTCGACCTTTCAGACGACATGCTGAAGATCGCAGGCAGCCGCAATGCCTATGGCGAGCTGAAGAAGGCGATGCTCGGCGGTCCGCTGCCCTGGCCCGACAGTCATTTCCGCGCCTTCTTCTCGACCGGCGTCTTCACCATCGGCCACGCGCCGGCCGAGGGCCTGCACGAACTCGTGCGCATCACGAAGAGCGGCGGCCACGCCATCTTCACAGTGCGCGACCAGGTTTTTGAGAGCGGTGGCTTCCAGGCGGTGTTCGACGATCTCAGGCAGGCAAGGAAATGGCGGCTGGCCGAGGAAAGTCCGTGGTTTCGCTGCTATGCGATCGGCGACCCGGACGCGCTGGTGAAGACTTTCGTATTCGAGGTGCTGTGAGCGCGGCTTCCCCTTCTCCCACAAGGGGAGAAGGCAAAGCTACCGCAATTGCCGAAAAGCCAAAACGTTGATATGAGCAGCGCCATGGAAGAGCTTTTCAGCGATCCGGCCTATAAGGGTTTCGTGCTGCAGGACAGGAAGCGCCTGCCGTCGCGATTTGCCGCGCGCGTCTGCGGCGCGCTCACCAGCCGACTTAGCTGAGGCGACCGATCCGGTCGCTTCGCCGGTCAGAAGCCCCGGCGCCAGCTTTTGCCATTCTCATATCGACGGATTTACGCACATGAGCGCACCGCGCACCCTCTACGACAAGATATTCGACGACCATGTCGTCGACCGCCAGGACGACGGCACCTGCCTGCTCTATATCGACCGCCACCTCGTCCACGAGGTCACCAGCCCGCAGGCCTTCGAAGGCCTGCGCATGAGCGGCCGAGACGTTCGCCATCCTGAGAAGACGCTCGCCGTGGTCGACCACAACGTGCCGACCTCGCCCGAGCGCAAGTTCGGCATCAAGAACGAGGAAAGCCGCATCCAGGTCGAGGCGCTGGCCAAGAATGCCAAGGATTTCGGCATCGAATATTATTCGGAGAACGACGTCCGCCAGGGCATCGTCCACATCATCGGGCCGGAGCAAGGCTTCACGCTGCCCGGCATGACCATTGTCTGCGGCGACAGCCACACCTCCACGCACGGTGCGTTCGGCGCGCTGGCGCACGGCATCGGCACTTCGGAAGTCGAGCATGTGCTGGCGACGCAAACTTTGATTCAGCGCAAGGCCAAGAACATGCTGGTGCGCGTTGACGGCCAGCTTCCGGAAGGCGTCACCGCCAAGGACATCATCCTCGCCATCATCGGCGAGATCGGCACTGCCGGCGGCACCGGCTACGTCATCGAATATGCGGGCGAGGCGATCCGCTCGCTGTCGATGGAAGGTCGCATGACGATCTGCAACATGTCGATCGAAGGCGGTGCGCGCGCCGGCTTGATCGCGCCGGACGAGACCACCTTCGCCTATGTGAAGGACAAGCCGCGCGCGCCGAAGGGCGCCGCCTGGGACGCCGCGCTTGCCTACTGGAAGACGCTGCATTCCGACGAAGGTGCGCATTTCGACAAGGTGGTCGTGCTCGATGCGCAAAAACTGCCGCCGATCGTCTCCTGGGGCTCCTCGCCCGAGGATGTCGTCTCGGTGCAGGGTTTCGTGCCGAATCCGGCCGACATCGCCGACGAGAACAAGCGTTCCTCGAAGCTGCGCGCGCTCGACTATATGGGGCTGACGCCCGGAACCAAGATCACCGACATCACGCTCGACCGCGTCTTCATCGGGTCCTGCACCAATGGCCGCATCGAGGACCTGCGCGCCGCCGCCAAGGTTGTCGAGGGCAAGAAGGTCAATCCGCGCGTGAACGCCATGATCGTGCCGGGCTCCGGCCTGGTGAAGGAGCAGGCCGAAGCCGAAGGGCTCGACAAGATCTTCGTCGCCGCGGGCTTCGACTGGCGCGAGCCCGGCTGCTCGATGTGCCTGGCGATGAACGACGACCGGCTGAAGCCGCATGAGCGCTGCGCCTCGACTTCGAACCGCAATTTCGAGGGCCGGCAGGGTTTTAAGGGCCGCACCCATCTTGTCTCGCCGGCCATGGCGGCGGCGGCGGCAATCGCCGGCCATTTCGTCGATATCCGCGACTGGAAGTAACGGCCTGCCGCGGACGCGATCAAAGGCCCGGAG